>JBBAKY010000069.1:0-19279 GCA_040403295.1 Arcicella sp. | reverse complement strand
TTGAGTTGAATGATAAAGTAAATATACTTAATAAAACCTAAATTCATCATGTCAGAAATTATAAAAACTGCTCTCATCACAGGAGGTTCAAAAGGAATTGGCTACGGCGTTGCGGAGGCACTTATCAAAGACGGAATTCGTGTGGCGGTAACTTCACGTACCCAAGCAAATGCCGACGAAGCGGCAGCGGAATTGAACAAAATCAAGGCAGGATATGCCATCGGGATTGAATCTGATGTTAGAAATTTGGCTTCGCAGGAAAAAGCCGTTCAAACGATTTTATCGAATTGGGGACGTTTGGATTATGTAATTGCCAATGCGGGTGTTGGGTATATGGCTCCAATTCAGACCCTTACGTCTGAGCAATGGCAAGAAACAATTGACATCAACCTCACGGGAACTTTCAACTCAATTAAAGCGGCTTACGAATCTTTGAAAGAATCAAAAGGCTATTTTATCACGATTTCGAGTTTGGCGGGAACAAATTTCTTTGCGAACGGAGGAGCGTATAATGCCTCTAAATTTGGTGTAGTGGGCTTTTCTCAGGCAATTATGATTGATTTAAGAAAAGACGGAATCAAAGTTACGACCATTATGCCAGGGTCAGTTGCCACAGAATTTGGCGGACATACACCTTCAGACAAAGATGCTTGGAAAATTCAACCAGAGGATATTGGGCAAATCGTTTCTGATTTAATCAAAATGCCCGCAAGAACTTTGCCGAGTAAAGTAGAAGTTCGTCCGAGTATGCCAGCGTAAAACCTTTGATCTAAATATTTCTATGGAGAACTTCCCGAAAGTTATTTCTACTTTCGGGAAGTTTCCCAAAGAAATATTTTCTACTTAAAAACTACTAATTACTTAATTAACACGCTACTAATTATAAATAAAATTAACCAAATAAAACACCTTCTTTTTCTTCCTTTCTTCCGAAGCAATACTCAAAGTAATTAAATCTTTATCCGTCGAAGCGCTGTAATTATTATCCGTATTATTTTGCTCAGTCCAACTGCGTACTAAAACCTGCAATTGCTTTTTCGCTTGTTCAAAATAGTGTTTTGCTTCCTCCTCACTTTCCGACTCAAAAATGGTAGTTTTATAATTTGAAGTGCTTCCTCCATTATCCTGCAAAATCATTCCCAATTTTCCAGAAACCAATTCAAAAGAAGTCTTGAAACGTTCCTGTCCAACCGATTTATCTTTTTTGTCTTTCTTGATTTTTTCGCCCGTAATACTTTTGAAATTTTCCGATTTTGAAGCCGTCAATGCTTTGAATTGCTTAGAAAGCTGCGGGTCAATTTTAGCTTCTACCGCACTTGGAATCGTAATGGTCTTTTGAATTTTGTACTTTCCAGCCTGACCTGCATCCATTGAAGTGGCCAATAAAGTGTAAGTTCCCGTGGTCGGGGCAACGTAAAAAAACTTATTGTAACTTGCTCCTGAATAAGGTTTTGAGTCGTAACTATTTTCTTGTTTATTAACCGGTGTTTTTAGTCCCAACATAACCCTAAAGTTATCCGAAGAATGCTCCAATGTCAATTCTTCTCCTGCGTGTAAGAACAATTTATACGTATCATAAAATCGTTTTTCTCCATTTTGAGCGGAGAATTTATCTTTTCCCGTTAAACTTGCTTCTACTTGGTCTTGGGCCTGTTGCATTCCGCCATTCAACTTATTCCTATTTAATATTTCAGTTGAATCTACTACGACAATTTTAGTTTTAGGAGTCTTCTTGGAGGGTTTCTTTTTCTGGGCGTGTGTCGCAAAACATAGCACAAGGCACAATAAGGTTAATAATCTAACTTTCATTTGTTTGTTTATTTGTGAAATTTCTTGCAAGAAGGCACAGAAAAATAATTTCACCAAATAAAATTTGGAAGATTTTGTTTACGGTAATATAATTTACCAAAATTATGGTTAAAATCATGACAGAATACTGTAAAATAGTTCAATTTTTTACAATATAAGTGTAATTTTACGGTTAAATTTATGAGTATTCAAAAGCAGCTTTTTGGGTGTTTTTGAATGACTAAACGTTAAAATATAAACAAAAATAAATACATGAAAAGAAGAGACGCAATTGCCAGAGTCGCATTACTCATCGGCGGAACGTTATCTGCGGGTACTTTAGCCACCGTTTTGGAAGGCTGTAAATCTGGCGGAAGTTCGACTGCGGGCAGTAATTTTGCGATTACTCCACAACACGGCGAAATGATTGCAGAAATTGCAGAAATGATTTTACCAAAAACTTCTACTCCAGGGGCAAAAGAAGCCAAAGTTCCTGAATTTATTCAATTCATGCTGAAAGAATGTTATAAAGAAGAACAACAAAAATCATTCTTTGCAGGCTTGGATAAATTGAACGATGGAGCAAAAGGAGATTTTATGAAAGCACCTGCCGAAGAAAAATTAGCCTTATTAAAAGCCGAAGATGCTGCCAAAGAAAAATCTGATTTCTGGAAAACAATGAAAGATTTGACCATTTTAGGTTATTTTACTTCTGAACCAGGTGCCACCAAAGCCGCTGAATATTTGGAAGTACCAGGTAAATATGAAGGTATAAAATTACAAAAAGGTCAGAAAGTTTGGGCAATGAGTTAATTTTAGTTTTAAAGTTAAAGAGTCATAACGTTAAACAGTTACACCCAACTTTACGGTAAACTTTAATTCATCTCATTCAATTCAATTTAAAAAATAACAGTTTTGTAGCTTTCGGATTAAAAATAACTTTTTAACGCTCTAACTACATAACTTTTCAACTCCCTTAAAATGGAAATTACAGGAACAGGAACAAAAGCAAATACCTACGATGCCATCGTTGTAGGCTCTGGAATATCAGGCGGTTGGGCTGCCAAAGAATTATGTGAAAAAGGCATGAAAGTGATCATGCTTGAACGTGGACGTGATATTAAACACGTGACCGATTATACAAACGCCACTAAAAACCCTTGGGATTTTCCCCACCGTGGTCGTGTTGATAGCAAAACTGCCGAAGAATATTTTATCAATATTCGTACTGGTTATACCGCCAATGAGCAGTGGAGAAACCATTTTGAAAATGATAAATTAAACCCAATCATTGAGAAAAAACCAATCGACTGGATTCGTGGCTATCACGTTGGGGGACGTTCACTAATGTGGGGTCGTCAATCATACCGTTGGAACGAAAAAGATTTTGAAGCTAACGCTAAAGAAGGCGTTGGTACTGATTGGCCCATTCGTTACAAAGATATTGCTCCTTGGTACGACCACGCAGAGAAATTTGCGGGCATCAGCGGTAATAAAGATGGGATTGATGTTTTGCCACACGGCGACCATTATTTACCAGCAATGAACATGAACGCTTTGGAAAAAGATATGAAGAAGCGTATCGAAAAAGAATTTCCAAGTCGTCATTTCATCATGGGACGTACCGCTCACTTAACGGGAGAATCGAAAGTTGCTTATGATTTAGGTCGTGCTCAATGCCAATTCCGTAACCGTTGTATGATGGGTTGTCCTTACGGTGGATATTTTTCGACACAATCTTCAACGCTTCCTGCGGCGGTGAAAACGGGTAATTTGACGCTTCGTCCCGATGCAATCGTTCAGGAAGTAATCTATGACGATAAATTAGGAAAAGCCATTGGTGTAAGAATTGTTGACCAAAACACCTTGGAATCAATTGAGTATTTTGCCAAAGTTATCTTCTTGAATGCCTCTGCTTTTGGTAGCACGGGTATCATGTTGAACTCAAAATCTCAACGTCATCCCAACGGTTTAGGGAATGAATCTGACCAATTGGGACGTAACATCATGGATCACCATTTAGGCGTTGGTGCTTCGGGTGAATTTGAAGGATTGGAAGATGAATATTACTATGGTCGCCGTGCTAATGGTATTTATATTCCACGTTACCGCAACTGGGGAACCGACAAACGTGACTATAACCGTGGATTTGGCTATCAAGGAAGTGCTTCTCGTGAAGAATGGGGACGTGGTGCAGGACAAGAAGGTATTGGTGCAGATTTCAAAGATTCATTGAGCTATCCAGGAAAATGGACGTTCGGAATGATGGGCTTCGGTGAGGTTTTGCCAAATCCAGAAAACCGTATGTATCTTGACGAAACCCAGAAAGATAAATGGGGAATGCCCTTGTTTGTTTTTGATGCAGAATACAAAGAAAACGAAAAGAAAATGCGTATCGACATGAAAAACGATGCCGCTGAAATGTTAGAGCGTGCAGGTTTGAAAAATGTTAGTTCGTATGATGATAATACCAAACACTTAGGAATTGGTATTCACGAAATGGGAACGGCTCGGATGGGTACTGAGGCTAAAAACTCTTGTTTGAACAAAAATAATCAAGTTTGGGGAGCAGAAAACGTGTTTGTAACTGATGGTGCGGCAATGGCTTCGGCTTCGTGTGTGAACCCATCATTAACGTATATGGCTTTAACGGCTCGTGCGGCTGATTTTGCCGTTAATGCCTTGAAAAAAGGGGAGTTGAAAGCGTAAATTGAGTAAAATAAAATTTAAAAGGGTAAGAAATAAAATTTTCTTGCCCTTTTTTCTTGTCCAATAAATTTCATCCTTTTTCACCTTCTCTCATCTTTTACTAATTTCGCTGATGAAAACTACCATTTACTGAAAAAGTACTATAAAAACGACTAAAAACTATATTTTTTCTAATAATCCTTTGAAAATGAGAACCTTATCGTTATTTTGGACGTGAATTTACAAACCACCCCGTACCTTCCTAAAAAACGTCCAATGAAATTCTTAGTTACTCAGCAAGAGGACTCATCGTTCTCGTTTACGCTTCTCGATAACGATTCACATATCGTTTTGTCAAGCTTCCCATTCAACACTCGTGATGCCTGTATTGAAGCAATTCGTGGGCTGACCCAAGCCTTGCCCAATCGAGCAAATTTTGAAATTACCTCCGAAAATGGACCGTCCTTTTTCAACGTAATTTCAGCGGGAGAAATAGTAGGAACGAGTACCACGTTTTTATCTTTTGCCGAGGCTAATGAAGCAGCTGATCGTTTGAGTACGGATAGTACTGATGAACCACAATATTCGGTGGAGGTACATACTTTTTCTGCTTCAAAAGGAACAACCGCCCGTGAAAGAGTCTTGTTGCCAAGTTTGGGTGAGATTGATGTTGCTTCACGCTACGATTTAGATTATCCTTCACCAAAAGGAACGCTTGGATTTGAATCATTTAATCGAAAAGACAAAAATGCCTCCTATTTTCATTTCAACGATGCCAATGGACAAGCACTTCTTTTTAGTCGTGGATTTGAGGGTAATTCAAAACGGGAAAAAAGAATTCGTCAGGTTATTGCGGCATCGGGAAAAAACCAGCGCTACGAAGTAATTGAAGAAGGAGGTCGTTTTTATTTTATCATAAAAGAAAAAAATAATTTTGAAATTGCTCGTAGTAGGTCATTCGCTACTCGTGAAGAGGCAGAGGTGCAAGTGACTTTTGTTCAAACTAATTGTCCTACGTATGCGTTAGCATTTCCTGAACCAGCCAAGCGTAAAAGCATCAACCAATATAATTTTGAGATAATCACTAATTTTATTTCGGAAGGATTTGAAGCAGTGAAAGGGGAGGATAAACAATTTTATTTTGTGGTAAAAAATGCGATTGGAAATCCTATTTTGTATTCTCAAGGTTATGGTTCAGCTACCCCAAGAGATAACGGAATTAGAACTGTTATTAAAAATGGCGTGGATGAATCCAAATATGAAAAGTCTGAAAAAAATGGCGATTATTCATTCATTTTGAGGGCAGGGAATCGCCAGGAAGTTGCCAAAAGTCCATCATTTGCAACGGTAGCGGAAAGAGATATTGCCATGAATTGGTTAGTAGAAAATATGAGTTCGTATGCGGAACGATACGGCGTTATCTATGATACGAAGGATATAATTACGGAGAATACCGAAACTTTTACCATAGATATACCTGCCCCAGTTGAGGCAAAGACAGTTACAGAACCAACCCAAAATCTAACTACAAGGCAAATTGACAGCTATTTACCTTGCGATGCTTACGGTGGGCATTTAGATTCTCCCGCTGAAAATTTTAGAATTTTTCAAAATTTGGAAAATACTGAGCATTATTTTACCATGCTTAGCACAACAGGGAAAGTTGTTTTCAGAAGTGAAGGATATCCAACCACCGCAGCCCGAAACAATGGATTAGCATCCGTTCAGAAAAATTGTTTGCTTAGAAAACGATACAGTATTTTGGAAGAAGATGGGAAATATGTCGTGCTTTTGAAAGCAGGAAACCATCAAGAAATTGCCAGAAGTTGCCCTTATGACACTGCAGATGGTGTGTATGGATTATTCCCATTCATGGCGACTGGTTCAACGGCGGCGCTTTCATTTGAGGATACTCCTAATGCATCCGTCGTGGCAGAAGTTTCAAAAGCGGGAAATAATATGGACGAGTATTTACCTTGTGATGCTTATGCAGGACATTCTGATTCTCCAGCCGAAGGAATTCGTACTTTCTCGAATGACGGAATGTATTATTTTTCAGTTTTAGACAAAAATGGCGATGTGAGTATGCGTAGTGAAAGTTATCCTACGACCGCTGCAAGAGATAATGGCGTGGCATCAGTTTTGAAAAATCGTGATAATAAAGACCGATACGCAGAAATTGAAGAGGATGGCGTTCATTATGTCATTTTGAAAGCGGGTAATCATCAAGAAATTGCCAGAAGTTGTCCTTCAAATACTAAAATTGGATTGTTAGGTTTCTGGCCATTAGTAGGATTGGCAGGTTTGGGCGGACTTGGTTTTGCGGGGGCATCCGCTGCGGCAGCCATTCCAGAGATAAAAGTTGCGCCTTCAGTGGTGGAAGTTCCGACAGTAGTGCCTCCAGTGGTGGATATTCCAACCATAACTACTCCTTCAGTAGCAGAAATGCCAAAAGTTGCTCCTTCAGCTTACGCAGAGCCAGAAGCCGTTGCCATAGCGGGCGGTTTACCAAAATGGTTGTTGCCTTTATTGGGATTGGCTTTATTAGGGTCATTACTTTGGTGGTTAATGAGAGGTTGTAAAACGGAAACGCCAGTTGCAGCCGTTGAAACGCCAGCGATGGTTGATACGGCAAAAAAAGCAGAAGTTGCCACTACGTCCTCCCCTCCAATGGCAGCCGTTGCGGGGGAACAAATGGATGGATTTGCACCGGTGATTTTATATTTTGATAACGGTGAACCCAATAAAAATAGTAAAGCCGTTTCAACGAACCAGACTTACACACAAGCATACAACAAATATGAAAGCAGAAAGTCTAAATTCTCATCGGAACAAGATACACCAGAAGCCAAAACGGCCATGTTAGATTTCTTTGATAATGAGGTTAAAAAAGGACACGATGATTTGACGCTTTTAGCGGATAACATCGCAAAACAGCTTGCAGAAGGTCATAAAGCGAATATTACGGTGAAAGGTTTTGCGAGTCCATTAGCTCAAAATGATTACAACATTAATTTGACTAAAAGACGTATCAGTAGCATTCGTAATTTCTTGGCCAATCACGATGGCGGAAAATTGAAAGGAATGATGGATAAAATATCAATCACTGAACAAGCCAATGGCGAAACTTCTGCCGCATCGGGCTTGAATGATAATGAGAAAAATACGAAACTTTCAATTTATGATTTAGCCCCTTCAAAAGAACGTCGGGTTGAAATTGTGGATGTTCGTTTTGTGAAAAAATAAATATAAAAATTTTCAAAAAAGAGGCTTTCTTTAATGAGATGGCCTCTTTTTTGTGTTTTTAAAATTTGGTATTGATAATTACTAACTATTTCATTACGAGAAAATTAAACGGTTCTTTGCTGAAAAAGAAAAATTAATTATTCCAAAGCCCGCTAAAAATAAAAATTGTTTGGAACTAAAATAGGGATGTCTTGTTATTGATGTATATACATTAACTGTAATTACATTAATTCAACAAAAATATAATATGAACTTAATTGACCAATTAAACTGGCGTTACGCTACGAAGAGGATGATAACGGATAAAGTTGTTCCTCAAGCCAAAATTGATACCATTATTGAGGCAATTCGCCTTGCTGCTTCATCTTACGGTTTACAACCTTATGAATTGATTGTGGTAAAAGACAAAGAAACGTTGGCACAAATCCAACCTTTGGCGTACAATCAACCTCAAATTGGCGAAGCGAGTGCTTTAATTGTATTTGCTACTTGGGACAAAATTACGCAAGAAAGAATTGACGCTTTCTTTACTGCTATTTCCACACAAAGAGGCATTCCTGCGGAAGCATTGGCTGGTTACAAAGCGATGGTAGAAGGTTCAATGTTGCCAATGGAAGAAGCAACGGCATCCGCTTGGATGGCTCGTCAGGCTTACATTGGTTTAGGAACGGGTTTAACTGCCGCTGCTATGGAAGAAGTTGATACTTGTGCGATGGAAGGTTTTACCCCAGCGGCTTTAGACGAATATTTGAATTTATCGGCAAAAGGCTTAAAAAGTGTTGTGGTTTTGGCCGTTGGATATCGTGATGAAGAAAATGACCCAACTTCAAAAATGAAAAAAGTTAGAAAATCTATCAATGATTTCGTAACCGTTTTGTAAAATAGGAAAAGGGGCTAATTATGTAAAATTGCCCCTTTTCTATTTTTTTAAAATACCCAATACTATTTCTCTCCGAAAAACGGTGCCATTCAATCATTGGTCGCTGTCCGACATTTTTTGTATCCCCTCAATTGAACACCTTGAATGAATGCAATTCGTTCCTACTTGGGTTTTGTATCAATTTCATCTACTTTCCCCAAGTCTTCAGTCCTAACATCACGTTGAAGCGAATTCCCAAAACTAAACCCTTAAAAACATTTTACGAATTCCAATCAACACTAAAATAAATACAGTATATACGATGAAAAAGGGAATAATATATGCTATCAAATGCAGAGGTAACATAATCGCAATTATTAATAGCTGAAAACCTAATCCGTAAATTGATAAGAGAGTCATAAACCAATTTGGAAATGTCTTTGCTTTGTAGGCTTCACGGTCTAAATAGTGAATAGTTCTGTCAAATATGGCGTAAAAAAATGTGTAAAGATTAAAGAGAATATCAACCGAAATTTGGTTTTCTTGTGGGAAAGCTTTAGGAGATTTATACTCAAAAATCTTACTCGTGGAATCCGCCCCAACCGATTTATTTCTTAAAATGACGTAATAATAATTGTAGAGCGTTCCTTGCAGTTGAATACCAATGAACGCCAGAATCGTAAACCAAAATGATGTTTTTGTTGTGTAAGAAATAGTCACCAAAAAGCAAAAATTTAGAATGATGTCAAAAACGCTATCCAAATATCTACCCGTATAAGAGGGCGTATTTTTAATCCTGGCCAATTCTCCATCGGCAGCGTCAATGATAGATTTTAAGATAATAAAAAAGCCTGCATAAAAATAATAGCCATTGAGTATGCAGTAAATCGCTATTAAACCAGAAATTCCAAACAATAAAGTAACGTGGATTGGCGTAAATCTTGTGTTTTTTAATTGGTTAGCAAAGACCGTGGCGAAAGGTCTACCATAGTCAGACAAATCAAAAAATTTATCTTCAGCAGCAAGTTTTGACATGGATGGTAATCTTAACAGTAGGGGACAATATAGTCAGTCCGCAAATATACGTGTTATTTGTATTTTACCCAAAGATTATCATATTGTTAAACCATACTTTATATCTTTGTATTTTACCAATCAAATCAACAAAACATGAAAAAATTATCTATTTTACTCATTTTAACGTTCATATTTTTCTCCACAAAAGCCCAAATGTTATCCGTTGCGCAGCAGGATTCCGCTTTTATTCGTGAAAATTATACTAAAACACAAGTCCAAATCGCTATGCGTGATGGCGTAAAATTATTTGCCAATGTTTATACGCCAAAAGACGCTTCGCCCACCAATCAGTATCCGATTGTGATGCAACGCACTTGTTATGATGTAGCGCCTTATGGCAAAGATGAATATCCAAAAATGTTGTACTACTCACGGTATATGATGCGTGAAAAATTTATTTTCGTGAATCAAGATGTACGGGGCCGTTGGATGTCGGAAGGCGTATGGACAAATATGACTCCTCAAATACCCAATAAAACCAAAAATACGGACATTGATGAATCTTCGGATACGTATGATACGATTGATTGGTTGGTGAAAAATCTGCCCAATAACAATGGAAAAGTGGGTCAATATGGCATTTCTTATCCAGGATTTTACACGGTTGCGGGCGCATTAAGCGGACATCCTGCCCTGAAAGCCTCTTCGCCACAAGCGCCCGTTTCCGATTTTTTCTTTGAAGATTTTCACCATAATGGCGCATTTACGATAGGATACGGATTGACTTTCCCCGTTTTTGGCGTGCAACATCCAAAGCCAACGCCAGATTCTTGGTATGATGATAAATACCCTAAAATCAATACGTCGGATGGTTTTGAATGGTATAAAACAATGACTCCTCTAAAAAATTTTACAAAAATTTATGGGGATAATTTCTTTTGGCAAGAGCATCTTGAACACCCAAACTATGATGAATTTTGGCAAAAACGTAGCATCATCCCGCATTTGAAAAATATCAAAAATATTCCTGCCATCATGACCGTAGGTGGTTGGTTTGATGCCGAAGATATCACTGGACCCTTGGCGGTGTACAAAAACATTGAAAAAAATAATACGAACAACTACAATACAATCGTAATGGGGCCTTTCGGACATGGCGATTGGGCTCGTGAAAATGGACATCATTTCCATTCAAATATTTATTTTGGGGATAGTATTGCCACGTACTTTCAAAAAAATATGGAGTTGAAATTTTTTAAACACTTTTTGAAAGGAACGGGAGATGGAAAATCTGGTTTACCCGAAGCATTTTTGTTTGATACGGGCAAAAAAGAATGGCGTGAATTTTCGGAATATCCTGCTAAGACCGCTCAAAAAGTTGATTTTTACCTAAATCCAAACGGGAAAATCAATCGGGGAACCATGGCGAAAGGATTTTCGGAATACGTTTCAGACCCCGCAAAACCAGTACCTTATACCGAAGACCCAAAAGCAATTTTAGGATTTTCTCCCCGTAATTACATGAGTGAAGACCAACGTTTTGCGGGCAGAAGGAGTGATGTCTTGGTTTTTGAAACGGATGTTTTGACGAGTGAAATGACTTTGGGCGGTGAAATTAAAGTAAACCTAAAAATTTCCACCACGGGAACGGATGCCGATTTTTTTGTAAAACTGATTGACGTTTATCCTGGTAATGAACCAAATAGTCCTTATACACCCAAGAATATTACGTTGGGCGGGTATCAGCAAATGGTGCGCAGTGAAGTAATGCGATCACGTTTTAGAAAATCTTTTGTCAAGCCCGAACCTTTAATTGCCAATCAAAAAACCGACGTTAATTTCCGTTTGCAAGATGTATTGCATACCTTCAAAAAAGGGCATAAAATAATGATTCAGGTACAATCGACGGCTTTTCCATTGTTTGATATTAACCCTCAGAAATACGTTGAGAATATTTATAAAGCCAACGAAGTGGATTTTATCAAAGCTACGCAACGGGTTTATGGCGACAGTAAAGTAACCGTTGAGGTTTTGAAATAAGTGAATTTATATACCATTAAGTCACGAAGGCGTTAAGAAATTATTTTTTATCTTAGCGCCTTTATGGCAAAATCTAATCTTTTAGAAATGAAATTATTACTAATTACACTCTTTAAAATCTTTATTTTTCAAACGCAATCGACTGATTCATTGATAGTTGACCTGCAAAAAGACAACATTCAACGAAAAATAGATTCTTTAGTACATTCGCCTTTTCTCGAAAATGGTTTTGTGGGAATTAGCATAAAATCGGTCAATTCTGATAAAAATATTGTTGAATTTAATGCGAAGAAAAGCCTTTCGCCTGCCTCAACCCTCAAGTTGATTTCTTCGGCAACGGCTTTAGTGGCATTGGGAGAAGATTTCAAATATTCCACTATTTTAGAATATAGCGGGCAAATACAAGATTCTGTCCTCCTTGGAAATATTATCATGAGAGGTTCGGGTGACCCTTCTTTGGGTTCTTGGCGGTTTAAAAATCAGCCCGATTATAAACAATTAACCGAATATTGGGCGAAAAAAATCAAAGACTTGGGCATCAAAGAAATTAGGGGAACAATCTTCGGCGATGGTAGTTTTTTTGATGAAAATGTGATTCCAGATTGTTGGATTTGGGGGGATACGGGCAATTATTACGGAGCGGGTTCCTGTGGACTGAATATGAACGAAAATTTGTATTATGCCACCTTTAATCCCGCAAATTATATGGAATCGGCTTCGTTGGTAAAGACTTCTCCAGACTTGCCCTATTATCAGAAAATCAATCGGGTTTTAACGGATAAAGCAGGCACGGGCGACCAAGTAAATATTTATTCAACGCCTTATCAAGACGTGTTGATTATGCAAGGTTTTGTGCCGAAAGGAAGTAGTTTTTCTGTAAAAGGCTCAATTCCAGACCCTGCGCTATTTTCTGCCTATTATCTGCATAAGAAATTATTGGAAAATGGCATTAATGTTTTAGAAACGCCTCTGTCATATTTAGAAGCAGATAAGAAGAATATTCACTACGAAAAACCTTTAAAAACTACGGCAATCGATACATTATTTTCTCCATTATTGCGAGACCTTGCCCGTGAATGTAATGTTGAAAGCATCAATTTATACGCAGAAACTTTTTTGAAAACGCCCGCTGTTTTAATGAATTTAGGGAGTTCAACGGAAGAAGCGATAAAAGTATTAAAGCAAATCTGGCAAACAAAAGGCGTGAAATTAAATGGCTTAAAAATCAAAGATGGCAGTGGACTGTCACCTTCAAATGGCATCACACCCGATAATATGACGGATGTGTTGAAAGCCATGTTTTTGGAAAAATCTTTCGATGCTTTTTATGAATCTATTCCCTTGGTTGGGGTTTCTGGAACGGTGTTAAGTTTAGCAAAAAAATCAAAAGCAGTGGGTAATGTGAGAGCAAAAAGTGGCTCAATTGATGGTGTGAGGGCTTATGCCGGATACTTTACCGCCCGAAATGGTGAAATGATGTGTTTTTCAATGATGTTAAATAAATACAATGCAGAATTTGGTTCTGCCACCAAAGAATTAGAAAAATTGATAATTTTGATGGTGGAATTGTAATCCTCAAAGTATTTTCCTGAAAGGTTAAATCTGTAACGGAGTTATTTCGGGAAAGGAACGCCTCAATAATATTCAGCTTAAACGCATTTAAATATTAGAGAGAGTTCTTTTGAAAACGCATCCAACGCACTCATTTGGCAGTCTTTTAAGCTCCTGAGTCGGTCGAGTGTTTGGTAAAAAAACTTGCGAAGGTTTATGACCAAACACCAATTTTACAAATATCGACTACTTTTTATATAGTTTTTCTGAGTCGGTTGAATTTTGTAAGATACCGTTAAACCCAAATAACCCCACGCATCGTACCAAGTATTGTCGGGAATCATATCTAATTTCAAACCACCTTTATAAATCGAAGAATTATCACCCCCAACCGTTGCATCCAATTTATCAGTTAAGGTATTATTAATTCTAAAATCTGCCCCAATTTCTAATGTATTGCCAAATCGTTGCGTTAATTTCAAGCCAAAAGGAATGTTGAAAGCCATATCTTTATGAGTATTTAAACTACTTAGTCCGACCACAGAATCGTAACTCGTATCTCTTACTAATAGGTTTGTAGTTAAATCATAAACGCTGGAGTGATAGAAGGTCAGACCTACGCCAAGATAAGGAAGGATTTTGAATCGACTTGAGACATTAAAAAACCCATAAAATAAGTCTGCATCAACGCTAAAATTAATTTGGGCTATGTCAGCCTTGAAATATTCATGATAATAGCTACTTCCTGTATCGTGAAGTTTAGTAAAATCTCCATCGAGCGTGGCGGTAAATGTGTTATTGATTCGCTTGCTAACAAATCCACCCATCGTGACGCCATTTTTGAAATTAGGATTAAAGAAGGAAAAAAAACGGTAATGTGAACTTAAATCACCCAAAAAATAATTGCTCCCAACTTTAATTCCTATCGACCAATCATCAATCAAAACCTTAGAATTGTTCTGACTAAAAGAATTTGTGGGGACGGAAAAAATAATTTCAAAAAGCAAAAATAATTTTAAAAATAAACGTCGTGGTTGAATGAATTTTTGTAACATACGTTGTAAATACAATGGGCTATATTGTTTTTAAGGTAGTGGATAGTTTATCCAAAAAATTTTTCAAATTTTGTGCCATTTGCATGAACATTTCGTTTAAATAGCGCATAGAAACGTCTAATTTTGTCAAATGAAAAATATGCTTTTAAGCTGAATCGTTAAACAGAAGAATTATCCTACTTATCCAAGAGCTCCCAATGTATTTAAAAAGAATCTTTCGCAAAATGGCAAATCCAAATTGATAAATGACCTATTTTACATCTCTCTAAAATAATTTAGCGTTGTTTTTCGATAAAAAGGAATTCATCTTACTTATTTTAGCGTATTTTTTGACCCATAAACCTTAGTAGCTATGTTATCATTTTTTAGCAATTTATCTTCCAAAACGACCAACGATTTCTCTTTTATTGGTACCGATATTCATTCACATTTGATCCCAAATATTGATGACGGGTGCACTAATTTGGAAAATTCACTGATGTGCATTGAAAACTTGAAAGCCATGGGTTTCAACAAGATAGTTACCACGCCACACATCATGGCGGGGGTGTATCCAAATACACCGGAAATAATAAATGAAGGGCTGAAAATCCTCAGAATAGCGTTGCAGGAAAGAAATATAGCGATTGAAATTGAGGCGGCGGCTGAATATAAAGTGGATGAATTATTCATGGAATATCTGGAGGCCGATAATCTTTTGACTTTCGGGGATAATTATGTCCTCATTGAATTATCATTTGTAGCACCCCCCGTAAATTTGGAAGAAGTAATCTTTACCATGCGAACCAAAGGGTACAAACCGATTTTGGCGCACCCTGAACGATACCGATATTGGAACGACAAATTTCATCAACTCGAACACCTCAGCGCACTCGGTTGTTTATTACAACTCAATTTGATGTCCCTAGTAGGGCAATATGGCACGCCAGCCAAAACAGTAGCCCATAAATTATTGGGCAAGAACATGATTGATTTTTTAGGGACTGATTTGCATCGCTTTGAAGACATTCATACGTTACAAAAGCTGTTAAAATCGAAAGATGAATTTAAAAAGATTTCTCAGTTAACACCACTTAATAAATCAATCACGTAAAGCAGTCGTATCCATAGCGTATCCCACTCAGTTCCCACCCAATTCCCACCTAATTCCCACCCAGTCCATGCAGACCCGTCCAAATAAACCGCTTTTGAGTGGCGGTTGATTTTCGCCATTTCCAAGGCGTACTTTTGTATAAGTAGCAGGTAGTAATCAGGTAGCAGTAGGAAAGTACTCAAAATAATCATGATCAATAACTGGTAGAATGTTTTTTACGGACAACTGATAACTTAATTTTACGGCCTACTTAAATTCAATGGGTCGCCACTGGTTGTGTCAGGTTGAATGAACGTACCAAACCGCCAATTTTATCAATTAAATTCACGTCTTTTTCGATGCCATGACCCACCACAATAATATCGGCTCCCGCTTCGAGGGCATCGCCTGCTTTTTCAATCGTATCTATGCCACCACCAACCAAAATGGGCAAATCTACCTGCGCCCTCACCGCTCGAATCATCGCAAAAGGAACGGCATTCATCGCCCCACTACCCGCATCCATAAAAATCAATTTCATGCCTAACATCTCCGCCGCCATGGCCGTACAAACCGCTATTTGAGGCTTATTGCTGGGAATGGGCGTTGTATTTGAGATGTACGAAACCGTCGTTTGCTTACCTCCGTCAATCAACATATAGCCCGTCGGTAATATTTCAAGGGTACTTTTCCTTAAAATAGGGGCCGAAATCACGTGCTGCCCAATGAGAAAATCGGCATTTCTTCCCGAAATCAAAGACAAATACAAAATGCCATCCGCCGTTAAATCAATGTGCGCAAAACTCCCAGGAAAAAGGATAACAGGAATGATTGAGTGGTTTTTGATGCGTTTAATTATTTGAGCCGTCAGATTTTCGGTAATAAGGCTACCGCCAATAAAAAAATAGGTGACTTGATTTTTAATACTTTTATCAATCAATATTTCTAAATCGAGAAGGTTAATTTTGTCGGGGTCAAGTAAAACAGCAAACCCTTTCGTATGTGTTTGTTGTAACTGTTTGATGCGTTTGTGAATCATTTTATCATTTAAAACTACTATAAAATTCGTTTAAACTTCCATATCATTAATCCTATTGCCCCAAAGTAAATGATAAAAATTGGTTTCCTGCGTTAATTTCTGAACAATAATTTTCTAAACAGGTAAAATGAGCAACATTTTGTCAGGGAATGATCTGCAATTTGTCGTAGCATATAATTAGACCACAGCTTTTATGGATGAAACAAATTTACGGGAAAAAATTAAAGAAAAATCTGTTAAATCTGTGTCATCCGTGGTCTAATTTTTTTGCGACAAATTACCGAAAAGATAATTAACTCGGGGTAGTTTGCCCCTTTTTCAAACGTAAAAACACCAAGGTGCCAATGAAAACGGGCAATAAAATATTAATAATCCATAGCGTAAAAGTGGAGGCAATCACGATGGAAGGATCTATGTGGTAAAATTCAAATAAATAGAGCGAAGTCATGCTTCGGATGCCTAAATCCGAAAGAAAGGAGACACTCGGAATAATCGTCTTGACAAAAAATACCAAGAAAATGATCATCATTAAAACAACCATGGGCAACTCAATTCGAAAAATTAATAAAATGATTAAGAATTGGAGGGAAAAAATTAAATAGCGTGCAACCGACAAAGCAAAAACTTGAAATATTTCCGCATGCGAGTATGATTTTAGGACAATCAGAAAAGGCTTTGATGAGGCTAACCATGAAAAATTATCGAAAAGGGAATCAATATTTTTTCGATAATAAAGTAAAATAATACCAACAAAAATACCCAAAAGACACAAACCGAAAATAACGTATTCGAGGGTTGAAATTGTAGAAAATACATTGATCATAAAATAAGCCAATCCCAAACTGCCAAAGATTAGCGAAATATACGTTTGAATACCTCCACCCAATAAAACGGCTCCCGTACTTTTTTTGCGGTTTTCATTTTTGATTAACACCATTTTTCCCGCTAAATCGCCCAAATCTGCTTGCGAAATAAACCCAAATGACAACCCAATCAATACACTCTTAAAAGCATCTTTAAACGAAACGGTTTCCACTTGATTCGCCAAAATTTGCCATTTCTTTGCCTCAAAGCCCCAATTGAAAAAACTCATCAAAAAAACCAGTAAAAAGAGCAACAAATTTTCCAACGAAAGCACCCGTTTCAAATGAAAGTGAATAAATCCAACATCAACTTGATGCTTTTGAAAGATTGAATACACAAAATAGATGACGGCACAAAAAATTAGCCATTTGAAGTATATCCACATACGTTCAAACTCAAAATTTAATAAACCAATATTCTTTGGGTTAAAACGCATATTTGCTTAGTTTGCGAATAATAATTTTTATTCGGGTGTAAATTTGTGAAGATTTATGCTAAAAACACCAAGACCTGATTTATTATGATCAAAAAGCTTGTCATCACTTTGTATGTATCTTTAATTGTGGCCAATCAAACACGTGCCAATGATTTTGAATGGACACCCCAAATTCAAAAAGCCTACACCGAAATAAGTGCCATAAAACTGGAAAAAGGCCGTAATATTTTAAGACAATGCCCGACAAAAAGTGCTTTTGTGCCTTATTTAGAAAGTTTGGCCGAGATGATTGAAATGGGTATTTTAGAAAATAAAAGTAAGTACGAAAATTTTATTGAACAACAAGAGCAACGCATAAATACCCTTGAAAAACTGGACGAAAATTCGCCTTACCGCAATTTTTTGATCGCTGAAATCCATTTGCATACCGCTTTTATCCAACTCAAATACGGCCACGAAATAAAAGGAGCGAATCAAGTAATCAAAGCCTACCGAATCTTAACCAAAAATGCCAGTCGCTTTCCGTTATTTCTGCCCCAACAAAAACCCTTGGGAATCCTCCACATCGTGATTGGTTCAATGCCCAAAAAATACCAATGGATTACCAATTTACTCGGCATTAAAGGCAATGTGAGGCAAGGAATTCAAGAATTGGAAAATGTAGTACAGCACGATAGCGTCTTTGCGGACGAAGCCGAAATGTTTCAATACATCCTTTCTACTTACATCATTGCCAACCTCGGCGATAAATCGAAGGCCTTGATTGCTTTTGTCCAGAAACATCCGCAGAACCTGGCAATTACTTTTATCGGTACTTCTTTACTGATTAAAATGGGCAAAAGTGAAACGGCCTTAAATTTGATCAAAAAACGGCCCGTTTCTCCCGAATATTTATCCGTCCCTTTCTTTGATTATTTTTTGGGAGAAATCTATCTGCAAAAAGGAAAATACGCCGAAGCGTCCAATGCGTATCAGGATTTTATTAGAAATCAACGGGGGTTCAACTTTTTGAAGGAAGCAAATTATAAAATTTTTCTTTGCCATGATTTGAATAACGAAGGCAAAATCGATACCAAATATTTGTATAATGCGTTGAAAGTGGGCGAAACCATCGTTGAACCCGACAAAATAGCCCTGAAAGCGACTCAACAAATTTTGAAGACCAATACGTCTATTTCTCCCACGGAAAAAAAACTAAAAAAAATACAATTAGCCACCGAAGGCGGATATTATCAAGAAGGATTAGCACTTTTAGAGAAAATGGACGAATCTTCAATGCCCAAATTGAAAGATCGAGTTGAAAAAATCTATCGGGAAGGTCGAATCTATCATTTAATGGGCAACACGGAAACGGCAATGGTGAAGTATGAAAAAGTATTATTGCTTTCACCCGTGCAACCCGTATGGTCTTATATCCCAAGAAGTTGCCTTTACATCGGCAATATTAAACAACTTCAAAATGATAAGAAAAAAGCAATTTATTTTTATAAAAAAACGCTCGAATACGAAGATTACGAAGGCAGCAATGGCGTTGAGATAAAAGCCAAGGCGGGACTAAATGAATTGCAACAATAAAATTTTATCAAGAATTGCTATAATTATAAACACAAATATGACCGTTTGA
>JBBAKY010000068.1:0-19512 GCA_040403295.1 Arcicella sp. | reverse complement strand
AAATAGTTTATACGAGAGAAGAAGTTAGAATGGCTAAATCATTGGTTGAAATGCCCATTATAATTGAACAGGAAAAGTTAAAAACAATCTTTGAATTTGAAGATACTCCCGTGAGTGAAATTTTACGCACCCTTGAAAAAGCGTACAGTGTTGACATCGTTTTTGACGAAGAATTATTATCTAATTGCCCTTTAACTGCATCACTAACAGATTTACAATTATTTGACAAATTGAACATCATTTGCAAAGGCGTTGAAGCGCATTACGAAATTTTGGATGGTCAAATTGTGATTTATAGTGAAGGATGTAGATAAGGAGCAGTTAGCAAACTGCTCAGCGATAGTCAATATTTACCGTTAGCAATGCCATAAGTATTCCAATAAAATCAATATTTCTTTAAACTTTAATTATTACATGAAAAAATAAAAACAGGCTACAAAAAAAATCGGCAATGTTTCAGCATTACCGATTTTAAAATTCCCTTAATTGGCTCCAACCAATTAGCAATTACAAGGTAATATGCGGGAATCGTTTTGCTCATTATTCTCCTAAACAAAACTCTTTCAAATGTATGAAAAAAACATTACAAATCCATAAGTTACTACTTACGGCTATGAAAATCTCCCTCTCGCAAGTCTTTCTTGCTATTTGGCTTATGAGCTCTGCTTTTGCAAGCGATACTAATGCTCAAAATGCTCTTAATCAGCGAATTACGGTTCAAGGACAAGACTTAGGCATAAGAAATATCTTATCGCAAATTGAAAAACAAACGGATATTAAGTTTGTTTTTAGTTCAAAACTGATTCAATCAAATCGCAAAGCTACGGTTGATTTCCAGAATATTCAATTATCAAAAATTCTTGATAATCTCCTCAAACCCTTACAATTAACGTATGAGGTGTCAGGAAAATCAGTAATTATTAATCGAGCAATGGAAACCCTACCTGCAAATGCAACCATTATGCAGAAAATCAGCGAAACAACCAACCTTGACCCAATTAGTGTTACGGGTAAAATAAGTGATGATGATGGTGTTGGAATTCCTGGCGTAACGGTATTGGAAAAAGATACTAAAAATGGCACTGTAACTAATGTTGAAGGTCGTTTTACGATTAAAGTGACCAGTTCAAACTCTATCTTGGTTTTCTCTTCCGTTGGTTTTTCAAATCAGGAGGTAAAAGTTGGGACGATTACCAATTTCAATATTGCCATGAAAACCAACATTTCAAGTCTTGACGAGGTAGTTGTGGTAGGTTATGGTGTTCAGAAAAAAGCGACTGTTTCGGGTTCTGTTGTTTCAGTGAAAGGAAGTGATTTAATCAAATCTCCGACGGTAAACCTCAGTAACTCACTTGCTGGCCGTATGGCGGGTGTGGTAGCGGTTAATAGGAGTGGCGAGCCAGGAGCTGATGGTTCAGCTATTCGTATTCGTGGCTCCAATACCCTCAACAATGGTGACGCACTCATTGTGGTTGATGGTATTCCAAATCGTGCAGGGGGACTCGACCGTATTAATCCGAATGACATTGAAAGTGTATCGGTTCTGAAAGATGCTTCGGCCGCCATTTACGGCTCACGTGCAGCAAACGGTGTAATTCTGATTACAACCAAGCGTGGAAAAACGGGAAAACCCGTATTTTCGTATTCGGCAAATCAAGGGTTTTCACAACCAACTGTAATTCCTAAATTGACTAATGCATCCCAGTATGTAAGTATGCTCAATGACCTTGATATTTATGGTTTACCCGTAAATGAATGGGCTGGAGCTAATACCGCATACAAAGCAACAGGGTCATACACTCGTCCTGATGGTTCAATAAGAAAAGCACCTTATTCGCCGAAAGATATTCAACAATATGAAGATGGCTCTGACCCTTGGTTACATCCAAACACAGATTGGTATGCTTCTACGTTGAAAACATGGTCTCCTCAAACACAGCATAACTTGCAAATTTCAGGCGGTACCGAATCTGTTAAATATTTGGCATCCTTAGGCTATCAAAATCAAGATGGATTTTATAAAAAATCTGCTACGGCTTATCAACAATATGATATTCGTCTGAATTTAGATGCAAAAATCAATAAATACATTGACGTGAATGTGGGCTTATTATTTCGTGAAGAAGCACGTAATTACCCTACTCGTTCAGCCGGAGCAATTTTTAGAATGCAAATGAGAGGAAAACCACAGCAACAAGCCTATTGGCCGAATGGTCTGCCTGGTCCAGATATCGAAAATGGTGAAAACCCAGTCGTAATCACTACTGATTTGTCGGGTTATGACCGTCAAAAGCAAGATTATATTCAAACAAATGGCTCATTAAATATAAAAATTCCGGGAGTTGAAGGCTTGAAATTTACAGGAACAGCAGCCATTGATAAAAGATTAGGAACAAGAAAACTTTGGCAAATTCCGTGGACTTTATACCAACAAGGTGCGGGTTTTGAGGCTAATGGTACAACGCCTAATTTAGTTGCCAGTAAGCGAGGACCCGCTGAACCTAATTTATTGCAAAACTATGATGACCAACTCAATGTACTGCTTGGTGGTGTACTGTCTTATGAACGTAAATTTGGCAATAATCATAATGTGACCGTTTTGGCAGGAACAAATAGAGAAACTATTGATGGAAATAACTTTAACGCTTACAGACGCTACTTTGTCTCACCAGCACTCGACCAAATGTTTGCGGGCGGTGATTTAGAAAGAACCAATGGTGGTGGTGGTTTTGAAACTGCTCGTATCAATTATTTCGGTCGTGTGGCTTATAATTACAAAGAAAAATATCTTGCTGAGTTTTTGTGGAGATATGATGGTTCAGATAGATTCCCGAAATCAACTCGATATGGATTCTTTCCCGGTGTAATGGCAGGATGGGTAATGTCAGAAGAGAATTTCATGAAAAATATTCCCGCTATTAGCTTTTTGAAACTGAGAGGTTCATGGGGACAATTGGGTAATGACCAAGTGAATCTTCCTAACTCAACTACAGCCGCTACTTATCAATACCTTTCAACGTATGGCTTTCGCAGTTATATTTTGGGTGATGCCGAGCAGAAAACTTTGTATGAAACTCGTTTACCAAATGAAAGTATCACTTGGGAAGTTGCTTCAAACTCAAATATTGGTTTAGAAGGACAGTTATTCAAAGGAAAATTAAGTTTTGAATTTGACTATTTTTCTAATAATCGTTCAAAAATTCTTTGGTTCAAAAATGCTTCTGTTCCTCAATCAACAGGAATTTCACTTCCCGCACAGAACATTGGTGAAGTATCAAATAAAGGGTTTGATTTTACTTTGGGCTACCGCAGTCAAATCGGTGATTTTAAATATAATGTAAGTGTGAATGGGGGTTATGCTAAGAATAAAATTGAGTTTTGGGATGAAGCTCCAGGAACACCCGAATGGCAAAGAAGTACAGGCCGTCCAATGAATACATACGTAGCTTACATTTATGATGGCGTGTTTAAAGACCAAGCTGCCATTGATGGCAACGTTCTTGATTATTCGGCAGTCGTAAAACAATTACGACCAGGCGATATGAAATATAAAGATTATAACGGCGATGGAAAAATTACCCCTGATGATCAAGTAAGGAATGATTTTACGCAACTTCCATTGTTTCAAGGAGGAATTAATCTTGGAGGTCAATACAAAAACTTTGATTTAACAGTCTTGATTCAAGGAGCAGCGGGAGCAATGCAATATGTCAGTGCGGGCGAAATGGGCAATATCGGTAATTATTTGCTTGATATCTACCAAAACCGTTGGACAGTTGATAATCCAAGCGATGTGCATCCACGTATTGCAAACCGTTCTGATCAATATTATTCTGGGGGTAATACTTATTGGCTAAGAAGCTCGGACTATATACGATTGAAAAACTTTGAGTTAGGTTATAGTTTACCAGAAGCAATTGGCAAAAAAGTAGGTTTCAGTAGCATGAGAATTTACGCAAGCGGTATTAACTTATTTACTATTGATAAATTGAAAGTATTTGATCCAGAAAGTTCAAGTAGTACTGGACAATATTATCCTCAATCAAGAGTAATTAATTTAGGTTTAAATGTTAAATTTTGAAAAATACTAAAATGAAACGATATAAAAAAATAACCTTATCACTTATTGTGGCTTCGTTTTTTACGGTAAGCTGTAATGATAACTTTGTAGATACCAAACCGCTTGACCAATTATCTGAAAATGTGGTTTGGAGCGATGCTTCTTTAGCCGAGGCTTTTGTGAGCGAATTGTATGGAGGTTTAGGAGTTGGGGGTTTTAACGAGCAAATGTTGGCATCATTAACTGATGAAACCATTTTTACGCACCCTGGAAGAGACATAACAACTGTTACAGAAGGTAGAAGTAACCCTGCCGCCCCAGGTTGGATTAACGGTACTATTGGATGGGCGAATATGTATTCAAGAATCAGAGCGTGTAATCTTGCTTTGCAAAATTTAGCAAAACCACAATTTCCAAATACCAATAACATCGTTGAGCGTTTGATTGGAGAATCTAAATTTATGCGAGCCTATTACTACCATCAATTAGTGCGTTACTATGGTGGTGTGCCTATTGTTGATAAAGCATTTGCTTTATCAGATAGTGATTTCTTATCCGCTCGTAATAGTTATGAAGAATGTCTTAATTTTATCGTGAAAGACCTCGATGAAGCGGCTGTTCTACTTGACGGTAAATCTTTACAAAAAGGTAGGGCGACAAAAGCCTCTGCATTAGCCCTAAAATCCCGTGTTCTGATTTATGCTGCGAGCGATTTGTATGATGTGCCTACCGCAAAGGTTAAATCTAAGGCAATGGCTTTAGCAACAAAACCTGAACTTTTAGGACTTGTAAGTGGTAGCCGTACTGACCGTTGGCAAAAAGCAAAAGCTGCTGCAAAAGCAGTTTTGGATGTTCCAGGATTTGGTTTTCAATTAGGACTTTCTGCTCCTGTTTCGGCTGACCAAGCAGCGACAAACTACGTAAATCAGTCGTTGGGAAAAAATGGTGGACAAAACGAAATTATTTTTGGAAGATATTTTATCCAAAGTAAAAATGAAGATGGTGGACGTGTCGGACTTTTCAACGGACCAAATGGCTACAATAACTGGGCAGGAAATACGCCAATCCAAGAGTTGATTGATGATTATGAAATGATGGATGGTTCGAGGTTCGATTGGAACAAACCAGAACACGCAAGCAAACCTTACGATAACCGTGACCCACGGCTAAGATCAACTATTTTATATGAAGGTTCGCCTTGGAAACCACGCTCTGCAAGTGCTGCTCCGCTTGACCCAGCCAATCAAATCCAAACGGGAGAATATGAAATAATATCGGGAGGAGTTAAAAAAATTCAATTCGGTTTAGATACTCGTAAAAGTAGCATTGAAGACTGGAATGGTAGTTATACGGGTTATTATATGCGTAAATTTACAGACCCAAATCCAGCCTTGGTTGATCAAAACTCTTGGCAACAAATTCCTTGGCCGTTTTTACGTTACACCGAAGCAATATTCAATTATGTAGAAGCCTGTATAGAATTAGGAGAAGATGCCGAAGCGAAAAAATGGTTAAATCAAATCCGTTTTCGTTCAGGTATGCCGGCTGCTACTGAAACTGGTGATGCTCTTCGTCAGCGTTACCGTAATGAACGTCGAGTTGAAATGGTATTTGAAGAACAACGTTACCACGATGCACGCCGTTGGATGATTGCCCCAACCACTCTTGGACGTAAAGCGAGTATCATCAATGTAAAGGGGACATTAAAAGCTGGCAAAAGTGTAACAATTTATAAATACGACCCAACCAACTACGATTATAATTATACGGTGGGTAAAATTGACCCCGGAAAAGAAAATCGTAACTGGGATGATAAAATATATTTCTTGCCGATTAGTCGTGACGAAATAAATCGTAATAATAAATTGATTCAGAATCCTGGGTATTAATTCTTTTCCCAAATAATACAAGCGGAAATAGAATTTTAATGATATAATACATGATTTGGAGTAACTTCTCGAAAGTGTTAAACTTTCGGGAAGTTTAACAAAATTCTTAATTTTCTGTAATCTTTGCAAAACAAAAAATCTATTTCCTTATCTTAGGGAATAGATTTTTTTTAACCATTTCATTCATGTTCCGTATTTCTTCAAACTGTTCTCTTTGCTTTATACTGTTTGTTTTTCTTGGCTTAACGGCTTGTAAAAACAAACCGAATCAGGAACAATCTTCCACAAATGAGCCTACCCTTTTTACGCTCCTCACCCCCGAAGAAACGGGCGTTGGTTTTCAAAATATCCTCAACGAAGGCTTGAATACAAATATTTTAATGTACGAATATTTCTACAACGGCGGCGGTGTAGCTTCGGGAGATTTTAACGGAGATGGCAATATTGATTTATATTTTACTTCTAATATGAGTGAAAATAAATTTTACTTAAATCAGGGCTCATGGAAATTCGAGGACATTACCGAAATATCAGGAGCAAGTGGAAGGTCTGGACCATGGAAAACGGGCGTGAATACGGTAGACATAAATGCGGATGGAAAGTTGGATATTTATCTCTGTTATTCGGGTGCGATGCCCGCAGAAAAACGAGCAAATCAATTATTTATCAATCAAGGAAATGATGCGAAGGGAATTCCCACTTTCATCGAAAAAGCGGAAGAATACGGATTAGCGAGTCAGGGATTTAGTAATCAATCTTACTTTTTGGATTATGACAAAGACGGTGATTTAGATATGCTTTTATTAAATCATAATCCCAAAAACTTACCCATTCTCAACGAAGCCAGTACGGCAGAATTCCTAAAAACCGATGACCCCGAAAAAGGCTTACGATTGTTCAAACAAACCAATGGACATTTTGACGATGTAACCACAAAATCGGGTATCAATGGTTCGGCTTTGAGTTACGGTTTGGGCTTGGGAATGGCAGATTTTAACGACGATGGTTGGATAGACTTCTATTTATCAAATGATTATGCCGTGCCTGATTATCTCTATCTGAATAACAAAAATGGCACTTTCAGTAATACCGTTCAACAAAGTTTGGGTCATACAAGCCAGTTTTCGATGGGCAATGATGTCTCCGATATGAACAACGATGGACAAGATGATATTTTCACGCTTGACATGATTCCTGAAGGCAATCACCGTCAGAAATTGTTATTGGCACCCGATAATTTTGCCAAATTTGACCTCAATGTTAAGAGTGGTTTTTATTACCAGTACATGAGAAATATGCTTCATGTCAATAATGGAAATGGTGATTTCTCAGAAATTGGGCAAGTGCAAGGAATTTCAAATACTGATTGGAGTTGGGCGGCTCTTTTTGCCGATTTTGACAATGACGGTTGGAAAGATTTGTTCGTCAGTAATGGTTATTATCACGATTATACCAACATGGATTTCATCAAATACATGGATAATTATGTGCAACAAAAAGGTCGATTAGTCCGTGAAGATGTGTTGGATATTATTACAAAAATGCCTGCTTCCAATGTGGTAAATTATGTATTCAAAAATCAAAATGGATGTTCTTTTTCGAATGAAACAACTTCTTGGGGTATGAATAGACCTTCCAACAGCAATGGTTCGGCTTATGCAGATTTGGACAATGACGGCGACTTGGACATGATTGTCAATAACATTAATCAACCCGCTTTTATTTACAGAAATGAATCCGAAAAACTAAAAAAGAATAATTATTTACAAATAAAATTGAAGGGTAAAAACGGCAATACGCAAGGCATTGGCAGTAAGGTAAGTATTTATGCCAAACTCAACATCCAAACTCAAAATCAAACAATTACCAGAGGATATTTATCTGCCATTTCGCCCGTACTACATTTTGGCTTAGGAAAAGAGCCTAAAATTGATTCCTTAAAAATCGTTTGGTCGAGCGGAAAACAGCAAACTCTCAAAAATTTAACGGTTAATCAAATACTTACGTTAGCTGAAATTAATGCCAACGAAAATCCTTCAAAAAAACTTACTGACAAAACATTTTTTACCGAAATCTACTCTCCTATTCCTTACCAAAATCCCGATATTTCTATCAATGATTTTGACAGACAATTACTACTTATTAGCGAACCGTCCTACACCGGACCTTGTATGGCAAAAGGCGATTTGAACAAAGATGGTTTAGACGACATTTTTGTGGGTGGAGCCGCTGGACAAAGTGCCTCTTTATATATTCAACAAAAAGGTGGGCGTTTTGCCTTACAGAAAATTCCTGCCTTTGAAACTGATAAGGCAAATCACGATGCGAGTGCCGTTATTTTTGATGTTAATAATGATGGATTTCAAGATATTTATGTGGCAAGTGGAGGGTATCATTCTTTAACGGAAAACGATGCTCTTTTGCAAGACCGATTATATTTGAATGATGGCAAAAGCAACTACACAAAAAGCCTAAATACCTTGGCTCCAATGCTTTCGAGTAAATCGTGCTTAGCGGTCAATGATGTAAACGGAGATGGATTTATGGATATTTTTGTGGGTTCAAGAATGATTCCAGGCAAATATCCAGTAACGCCAGTCAGTTATTTCTTATTGAATGATGGAAAAGGACATTTCACTAATCAAACACAAAAATTGGCTCCTGAATTGGAAAAAATTGGTATGGTAACCGATGCCGTTTGGATAGATTTGAATCAGGATAATCAAAAGGAATTAGTCGTAGTGGGTGAATGGATGCCCGTCAGTATTTTTGCGTTTGAACAAGGCAAAATGGTCAATAAAACCGATACATATTTCGAAAAAAATTATAATGGTTTTTGGAATAAAATTGCCATTGGAGATTTTAATAAAGACCATAAACCCGATTTAATAATTGGCAATTGGGGGGATAATTCTCAGATAAAAGCTAATAAGAATGCCCCTGCGGAAACGTATTATAAAGACTTTGATAAAAATGGTTCAATTGAATCCATTTTGTGCTGTCATATTCAGGGAAAGAGTTACCCCTACGTTACCAGAGATGAATTACTCAATCAGATTGGTGGTTATCGTTCGCAATATCCCACGTATGAAAGTTATGCCGATGCCACTTTAGAAACCATTTTTACCCCCGAAGATTTGAAAGATGCGGGGCATTTAAGGGCAAATCATTTACAAACTACGTTATTTTTGAGTACCAAAACCTCCAAATTCAAAGCAAGTCCGTTGCCTGCACAAGCTCAATATGCACCCGTGCATACGATAACAGTTTTAGATTTTGATAAAGATGGCAATGATGATGTTTTACTTTGTGGCAATAATTTGCATACCAAAATCAGATTAGGTAGAATGGATGCCAATTACGGCTTTTTGATGAAAGGAAATGGAAAAGGAAATTTTCAATATTTGAACCAATCTCTTTCAGGTTTTAAACTAAAAGGCGATGTGCGAAGTGCGATGCAGGTAAATGATTTGTTACTTTTTGGAATTAATGAAAAGAAAATGTTGAGTTATCAGTTGAAAAAATAAGGTAGGGTACGCCTTCAGACGAAATGGGCTTATACCATAAGCTTCTACAAAACCAACACTTATACAGTTGGCAAAAGCAAATTTTAACTTAACAAAATTAGTCAAATAACAGAAAGCTTGGACAATTCAATTGTTGCTTATATATGACTTTTAAGGCTAATATACTTACTATTTACAGGCTGTAGTTATTGGAAAACAAAAAAGAGAATGCCAAATTGACACTCTCTTTTCTTAAATCTAAAATCAAAATTTTAATATTCCCAAAGATTATGTTCCATCTCCATCAATTTATATTCCAATTGTTGAGATTGAATCAAACCTTGTTTTGAACCTCCGTAAATCGTATCTAAATCATCATCTTTCGAGTTACCTTTCTTAGTCAAACGAGCGTGAAACAAACGCAAATCAAAAGCATCAGCCATATTTTTGTGTTGTGCTTCATTTTGTTCGTTATACCAAACACAATTTGGATTACTACGGAACAATTTATCTAAATCTTTATATCTGAAAGACCCAACGTTCTTATCAAAGCCTGCCGTTGTCATATTTGCAGGAATGATTATCGTAATTGACTGAATGTCGTAATACAAACGTGAACGTTGCTTATCAAAAATAGCATCTTCACGAATCTCTAAAACTGATAGTTGCTTGGCGTAATATAAATTATTCACATCAGTTGAAGTAGGTACTGGATTATTGAACCCATCATTCTTAGCTGGAGTTGTTCCGCCAGTGGCAGGCGTTTTTGGTTTTGGATCCCCCCAACCATCATCCGCACCAGCAGTAGTTCCTCCTGCAGATTCAGTACCAAATCCTGCGGCTTTTTCAGCATCAGATAAAGCATTATCATTACCTATATTTTCCATTACCAAATTCTTTATAAAATCTTCTTTGGTAATTTTAGTTTTCAAGGAATCATTTTTATATGGTTGCAAAACACCGCTTTGCACCCATTCCATGAGATATTTTGTAATTTCATTACCTTTTGAAAAGAAAGGCTGATTTTGCTTTTCGTTCAAATCCATCCGTCTCCACAAACGTTGCTTCCACATAATGTTCGATTCGTCGATCGGACGAACTGAATCTGGATTCTTACCTTTATTGTCTTTTTCCTGGGCTGAAACCCACGTGCAAGTCGTCATTGACAAAAGAGCGATACCTGCAATTTTACTAAGATTTTTCATACAATTATGGAATGACAAGTTTTACAATTAATTGATTTTCAAAGATTTGTAAACTTATATTTTCATATTTTGGATAACGAAAAGCGTGAAAAAATATTTTAATTCAACGGAATATTTTTAACAATCGTAATTGGCGTTGTCTCAACTGTTCCACGGAAATTTTGTCTTTGAAAAGAACGTACTTCAATGTAATAACGGTCACCTGCTTGGGCATTTTGAGATAATGAACCAATACTTCCTCCACCTTGAAGTGTTACCTCACCTACTCTTTTACTACCTCTTACTAAAGAGACTGAAACTTCTCCAGAACGGTATTTAGCATCATCTGGATTAGTTGCTTTGAATGATTCTTCTGCAAGAACACGAGCTTCAATAGTTCTTAAACCTGCCGCACTCGCACCACGTTTTTCGTCTAATTCTCCACCATTACCAAATATTTTGATTTCTGGTTTTGGAATTCTACGAACTCTGAATTTCTCAACACCTAATAAAATACCTCCGTTATTAATGTTCAATTCAACCGAAGTACCACTTGGCACAACCGTAATTTTTCCAGGACCTCCACCAGCAAGTACTTCACCACCATTGGCTGTAATGTTTGGTTGCCACAAAGCACCTAAACCTGGGCTTACGATACTTAATTTGTTTGCACAAGCTAAGTATAAAGGCGGTAAACTTCCTGATTCGATGTTATAAGTTGGCTTTAATACAAAATATTCTTGATCAACATTTCTGGTTTCAGCACCGTTTGGTCCGTTAAAAGAGATCGTTGCCGTATATGTTTTTCTTGAAAGTCCACGACCGTCATATTGACCACCTTGGGCTTTAAACTTAATTTGACCTTTCCCATCTTTCACTGGAACCGATGAACCATTGAAGCTCATTCTTGGGGTAATTCCAGAAGAATAAGCGGCAATAAACATCTCAGCTTCATAGTCCATTCCTGCAACAACGGTATTTGATTTTGCCGATACCATGGCCAAAATTTTATCAAACTTAATGTCTTGAAGACCAATTTTACGGGCTAATTCTCCTAAAATAGTACTTTCATGACGACGAACTTCTGATTGTTTCTGACTCAAAGTTGCCAAAGCTGCTGGCACTGGAGTTTCTGCAAAATTTAACTCCGCAAAATCTTTGTTCTTATTATTTGCATCTTTTGAAATTGCTGGGTCTTCACTTCCTGATAATGCCAAAGGTTCAATTTTCATGCCTTTATCAGCATATTTTGAAATTTTATCTACATAGGTATCTAATTGAGTCTTTAAATTGTAGGCCAAGCCTTGTTTTTTACTGCCAATCATGAGTTCATACACTTGTTCAGTCTCTTTCATGCCGACTAAAGCACCCGTTTCTTTATCATAACCACCCGTTTTATCAATAATTAGACTTTTCAAATTATCCATTTCGCCTACCATTTCATCAGCCAATTTATGTACTTCTTGTGCTTGTGTAATGTACTGAGCATCATTTGCTTGATTTGAAGAACGTTTTAATAATTCCTTCATTCCTTGAATCGTGGCCATATTCTTTTGAACCGACGAAGTATTTGCCGTCTCTAAACTATTGTTCAATAATACAAATTTTTGTAAGAGGGCGTCGCTCACCTGCAAAGCAAGTAGGGCTGTTAGCACCAAATACATCATCCCAATCATCTTCTGACGGGGCGTTTCTTTCATTCCTGCCATGTTATTATGTGCTTATAGGATTTTGGTTTTAGTTTAAGTTTTATTTTAAGGGGATAGGCTTAGGATTTAAGGGTTAGTGAAAATCACTAAATCCTAAAACCTTCAACCTACTACCTAATTACCCTTTCATTGCCGTCAACATACTTCCATAAACATTGTTTAATGAAGTCAAGTTGGTAGTCAATTTAGATAATTCTTGCTTAAACTGTTGAGTATCCTTACTGGCATCAGCCATATTTTCCATTGCAGTAGTCAAATTACCATAAAAAGAATTCATCGCTTTCAAATGCTTGTTGGTATCTTGTAACTCTAATTCATAAACCGCATTCAAAGCGCCCATATTTTGAGTAACTTTTTGGAATTGAACACGATATTCTTTTGCATCTTGCGAAGCATTTGCCATTTCACTCATTGCATTCATCGTTACTCCATAAGATTTATTCATCTCAATCATTGATCCCGATGCAGTTCTCACATTTTTCGCATATTCGCTTGTAGCAACCGTTGCATCAGTAATATCGCCAATTTTAGAAACAGTATCGGTCAAAGACTTCATTCCTTTTCCTAAATTATCAAAAATGTCTGGCGTAACTTTCGCATTTGCCAACATCTCATCCATTTTAGCAGTCAAACCAGTTCCAGAGGTTGAAGCAGTACTTCTTTTTGGTAACTCTCCCGTAAAATCTTTTGATAATTCAGGATAAACTCTTTCCCAATTATAGTCTGTACTTGATTTCATCGTTAAATATAGAACTCCGTACATAATAAAAATACCTACTTCTGTAAGCATACCAAGCATCAACCATTCGTTTGCGTTATTCCAATGAAGGATTTTCGCTAATGCTCCAAAAATTACTACTGCGGCTGCAAAACTTGCAATGACGTTTACGATTTTTTCCATTGTGATTAAAAGATAGTTTTGTTTTAAGACTAATACCTGGTTATTGAATTATAAATTGTGAGTTAGGAATTACTTTCTTTCCATATCTCAAAACTAAGCGAGGGAACTTTGTCGTATATCACGATTGAATTCCCTCGCTTGTGTTATTGTTTAATTAGTTTATTTTCATAAAACTAAATGTAATCAAATGATATTGGTTGAATTATGATAATTAAGTGATTGTTACAAACTTTTCACTAAAAACTAATCTCTAAATCCTACCCCCCTACTTAAATTCTTTTCCTGACGAACGACCTAAATGGTTCATGGAACAACGGAATCCGATGTATGAACGTTTTTTATTTTCGTATTCATAAGAACGAGTACCTGTTTCTAAATAATATGCAACGTCTTTCCATGAACCTCCACGAATAACTTTACGTGGTTCGTCTTTATCATCGTTCATCGTATTCAAATCCCAAGTGATCGCCACTGAATTGTCTGCGTAAGCATCTAATGTCCATTCAGCTACATTTCCCGCCATGTTATACAAACCATAATCGTTTGGATTAAACATATTGGCTGGTGCTGTATAAGCATATCCGTCAGCATCATAATTTCCTCTATGTGGTTTAAAATTGGCTAATAAACACCCTTTTCCATTTGCTACGTAAGGATTTCCCCAAGGATATTTAGCCGATGCTTTTCCTCCTCTTGCTGCCCACTCCCATTCTGCTTCTGATGGCAAACGGAATCTTGGTGAAATATATTGACCTTCTGAAGTACGATAATCATTGTACGCTTTGGTTCTCCATTCGCAGAAATATCTTGCGGCAATCCAACTCACTCCTACTACTGGATACATATCAAATGCTGGACTTGAAAAATAATATTCCGTCATTGGGTCGCCATTATGATAAGTAAAATCTTTACTCCAAACCGCTGTATCAGGATAATATTCGGCAATAATTTTTTCTTCTCCAATTACAGAAATTGAATCTTTCATCATTACATCCGTAAACTGACGATATTCGTTATTTGTAATTTCGGTATCATCCATGTAAAACTGAGCAACAGTTACACGCTTGTTGAAACTCACTGACGACGCAGTTACGTCTTCATCGGCTTGTCCCATCATGTATGAACCAGATGGAATCAGTACCATTCCAAGGGGAGTGGTTTGTTTCCAACCTTTACGAGCAGTTGCAGCGATTTCACCGTTCTGCATACCAATATCCTCTTTTTTGTTGCTTTTGCCTGATTTCTTACCACCACGAGCCTGTTCTGCACCTGGCCTACGTCCGCCAGATTTTTTATTACTTGTGTTTGCTGTGGGCTTACTTGACTTTTTACCTCCGCCAGAGCAACCTTCCAAGAACAACACAGGAATTACTACTAATAATAGCAAAAATGATTTCCTGAAAATTCCACTGTGATTCATAGTGTTATAAACTTTTTTGAATGATACCTAAGAAACTATTTAGGTAGTGATATTTCAAATGTGATTGTATTATATTTTAAATAACTGAGAAAAAGTTCCTTTATTTCGCAATCTAATCTGATTCTAATATTTGTTAAATCTTCTTAAAAACGTGAGGACTTATCTATTTAGTATGTGAACAGAATAACAAAGATAAATATTTTTTTGTGTTGTCTGTCAATGATTTACTGTTTTTCGCAATAAACCTTAATGTCTAAATCTTGGGGTACGCACAGGAGTTTTCTTTCCTGCAAAGAGCCTTGGGGCGGGAATGGCATAACTTATCAGAATTTCGTGCGATAATGGGGCTTTGGCGGTTGCTCCTACGGTGGTTAAGTCTAAGGAATATCCTAACCGCAATGCGTCGTTTTTCAACATCGAAACCCCAGCAATAATAATGCCAGCATCATTTAAACGATATGAACCGCCAAGCCAATATTTATCGGCATAGGTAAAAATTACGCCTCCTTCCATAACATTCGTATTAAAATCCGTTTTCAATAATGCCATTGGGCTTACTTTGATGTTATCGTTTAAGTAGTAGTCATAACTTGCCGTTAAGTTTAGCACTTGTTTAATCGAGTATGCCCCCGTTTTATCAGGTCCAAAACTATAAACTGGTGAATTTACATGGTTAAGACTTGCTCCTATTTGGTAATTGGCGGCTTTGTAAATAGCACCTACCGAAAAATCTGCTTTAGTTTGATTCACACTGCCTGTGAGTGCATCCACTATGGGATCACCTGTTTCACGGGGACGAAATTTTGAATCAAAAGATTTAGTATGAAAACCGCCTTTCGCACCAATTGAAATCACCGCACCATTTGACAAACCAATTTGATAAGAATACGACAAAAGCATATTTTGATACCCCGCACCAGAAGGTGTTTTATCATTAACAAATTGTATGCCGATTCCGCTGTGTAAACCGTTTAAAGGCATTGAAGCCGTAAAAATCTGTGTCCCCAATGCACCATTTCCATCGAAAGTAGTCTGATAATCAGACCATTGGTTACGATAATGTAATTGAAATCTTGTTACACCATCCAAGCCAGCGGCCGCAGGGTTAATATACAAGGGGTTAAACATATATTGACTCAATTGAGCGTCTTGTTGGGCAAAAGTTGTAGCGCTTAAAAAAGTAAATATCGTTAAAAATATATAAAGTAATTTCTTTTGCATAATGTTTCAGAAAACGAAATAATGAAAGTCATAAATAAGTTCAATTCAAAAATAGTAAAGAATTCTAATATACACTAAGATTATAGCTTGGATAATTTTAACGTAAATTATTAACTTTTTGTTGTAGGGATTTTTATAAATTAAATGAAGCCGTTTATTGTATTTTAAGTGTGGCAGCTTCAGTGATTAAATTAAGGATTTTTCAAAATAAATTCCAACAAAAAAATCCTGCAAAACATCATCGTTTTACAGGATTTTTTATCATTTCCGCACGCTATCAAAAACCATTAGCTTTTTTGATATATAATTCTAAAGCGCCCGTCATGGAAGGGGCATTTGGCAGCGGTGCTTGAATATCAAGAATCAAATCAGCCTCGGTAACTGCTTTGGCAGTTGTGGGTCCAAAGGCTGCAATTCGTGTTTTGTTTTGCTTAAAATCTGGAAAGTTGTGTATCAAGGATGTAATTCCTGATGGACTAAAAAATGCCAGAATATCATACGTTACTTCTTCTAAATCAGACAAATCAGATGAAATGGTTTCGTACATTACGGCTTCGGCCAAATGCAAATCATTTGTTCCCATAAAACCTGGAATGTCGTTTGTACGCTTATCAGAACAAGGAAACAAGAACTTTTCGGTTTTATGTTTCTTGATTAATTCCAATAACTCAGCTGCTGTTTTTGTACCTGTAAAGATTTTTCGCTTACGGATAACAATATATTTTTGCAAATAATTGGAAGTCTGTTCGGTTATGCAAAAATACTTCATGTCCGCAGGCATTTCAATACGAGCTTCTTTACAGATTCTAAAAAAATGATCTATGGCATTACGACTGGTAAAAATAATAGCCGTATGGTCAAGAACGTTAATTTTTTGTTTACGAAATTCTTTGTACGGTACTCCTTGAATCTCAATGAATGGGCGGAAATCAACCTTAATATCGTATTTTCGGGCCAACTCAAAATAGGGTGACTTTTCGTCGGTTGGGCGGCTTTGCGTAACTAAAATACTTGTTACTTTGGTTAATCTGTCTGGATGTGCGGTTAATGCGATTTCGCTCATACTCAATGCAGTTAAACTGGGATTATAATTGTGGGGCAAATCTTCATTGAGTGAATTGTTTTGGTTTACATCTTTACTCAATAAAATAATTCGTTAAATTATTCAAAAATTATAGGGCAAAACGAATGCCTACGATTAAAGGGATTAATTCAACGATGCAAAGGTACGAAAATAAATATAAATTTTTTAGTGTCGTCATCTTATTTATCGTAAAGTACAATAATGCCAATCTTGCGATAAAGAACAAAGAAATAGGAATAGATAAGTATTTCTCTGCATTCTTCACTATTTCTGGAATAGAAACCGTACTAAATGTCAGAATAATTAGGATAACCAAAAAGAATAAACTTGAGGCTTGAATAATTTTAAAATAGTGAATATTGGTAATATTATAAAGGCGATAAAGATTCGATAATATCCGCAAAGCAAAATATTTTAATACTAAAGCTGTAAAAATAATAGTGGATATTTCCAAAAAGTTGAGCATCAGAGTTCCTAACGTTTCGCCTTCACTCAGAATATTATTGGCTGAAAAAAGATCATTTTTTTCGTGATTAATCAACATAAAAATGTAGCCTAAAGTCAGACTCAAGCTCATTACAAATAAAATATTCCCTAAGTCAAAAGGTTTGTTAACAACGAAAGAATTGTCTCTTTTGGTGATCGTTAATAAATCTCGGGGGCTGAAGAATCGTTCAAAAGATTTAGGTTGAAAATTATACAGAAAGGCATAAAAACAAACCAAAAGAATCAAACCGACCACAAAGAAATTTTGAAATGGGGAAATATCTCTTGGTAAAATCGTCAATAATGATTCGTTCATCTCAATGGCTTTTTGAGCCTTCGAGATTTTATTACCAATTTGCACTGAAATATCCTCGACATTAGTATTGGTGCCATAAATGGTAAGAAACAATTTTGCCTTTCCGAATACATTTTGCAAACTATCAACATCCAATACGACCAAAGTTGAAATGGGAAGTTTTTTCTGCAAGGAAGCATCAACAAAGAGATAATTTTCCTTTTCTGAACGGTAAAGAATTTTATAGCCTTTATAATTTTCTACGTCAAAAAATAGGCTGAATGAATTGTAGTCCTTGTGTTGCTCCCGTACATAAGGGACATAAGCTTTATATTGCTCATCAAAAACCTGCCAATCATCTTGATAATCGTGCACAATATAAAAGGAATTATCAGGACTTAATCCGCCTTTTGCGATTGCTTGAGTTGGCAGTAAAAAGTAGGTAGTTATTAGTAGGCAGTAGGCAGTGGGAAGATGAAAAGTAGTATATTTTTGTTTGAAAATATTACTAACGCAATTCATAAAATACGTCAAAATAGAAAATCCACGAGATTTGGTGAATCCATTTAAGTTCTTGCAATTAATATGAAGCGTTATAATATTCACTGATTGGCTTGTTTGATGCAAAATTACAAAAAATAGGTCAATATACGATATAAAGCTATTCAAGTCTTTCAGACTTAACAAAAAAGGAAGGCTTCGTTCAAAACGAAGCCTTCCTTAGAAAATTTATAAATAAAATCTTATAATCCTAAAGCTTTCAACATCGTTTCGCCAATATCAGCTGGCGAGTGAACTACGTGAATTCCACAGGCTTCCATGATGGCCATTTTTGCGGCAGCAGTATCGTCTGCACCACCAATGATTGCTCCAGCATGACCCATTCTACGACCTTTTGGTGCAGTTTGTCCAGCGATAAAACCAACAACTGGTTTACGATTTCCATCTGCTTTAATCCAATTGGCAGCTTCTGCTTCCATGCCTCCACCGATTTCACCAATCATTACGATTCCTTCGGTTTCTGGGTCATTCATCAATAATTCAACGGCTTCTTTAGTAGTTGTTCCAATGATTGGGTCTCCTCCGATTCCAATAGCAGTTGTTTGTCCTAAACCTGCTTTCGTCAATTGATCAACGGCTTCGTAAGTCAAAGTTCCTGATTTTGAAACGATTCCAATTTTTCCTTTCGTGAAAATAAAACCTGGCATAATACCAACTTTACATTCTCCCGCAGTCATTACGCCTGGGCAGTTAGGTCCGATTAGGGTTGTATCTTTATCTTTAATGTACTGTTTCACTTGAATCATATCCTTCGTTGGGATACCTTCCGTAATACAAATAATCACTTTGATGCCTGCATCTGCAGATTCCATAATGGCATCAGCAGCAAATGCTGGTGGAACAAAAATAATTGAAGTATTAGCTCCTGCCTTCTCCACTGCCTCAATAACGGTATTAAAAACGGGACGGTCAAGATGGATTGAACCGCCTTTGCCTGGCGTTACACCTCCAACAACATTGGTGCCGTATTCCATCATTTGTTGGGCGTGAAAAGAACCTTCAGTCCCCGTAAAGCCTTGTACGATTACTTTTGAGTTTTTGTTTACAAGTACACTCATTTCTTTGGTATGAATTGTTATTTAATGAAAATCAAAAAACTATCTCTGGCGCTTGCCAAAAATTTTGTGTAAAGGTATAGTCTGAAAAGCAAAGGACAAAAGAGAATCAAAACAAAACTTGGTAATCAACATATTTAT
>JBBAKY010000067.1:0-19827 GCA_040403295.1 Arcicella sp. | reverse complement strand
AAAGAATGCGAACAATAACTGAAATAAATATTGATTTTTCATGTCTTATTTTATTAAATTATTATAGTGCAAAATTATGTTAAAATTGAGGAGTTGAAAATACACCCCTTAATTTAGAATAATTTAGAATTTTAACAAAAAGCTGCCTCAGCTGTTAAAGCGCCTTCAAGCATTTCTAAAAATGAACCACAAAGTATTCCTTTAGCACCACATGTCGTGATGTAAATCACACAGAAGCTACTTTGCTTCTTTTCTTTAAGTGATTTTTGAACAATCACATATTGCTTTTTTGCAACAACTTGTTTTGCTTTTGATAAAACATTAGATTTTGCCATTGCCCCACAAGACAATAAAATAGTACAAACAACGCTTAAAATCAACTTCTTTTTCATACTTTCATTAAGTCTTAATTGTGAAAAGATTAAGACTCACAAACCCCATCAGGTCTTCAAACTGCGGTGGGGTTTACTTATTTCAAAGGTATGAAGTTTTATTTCAATTTGTCAATCAGTACACATACTGAAATTTTCTAAGTACAACTACAGAAATTTCAACGTATATACTTTATTTTATTATTTCCTTCAAATATTTCGCAATATCAACAAGCCTATATTTGTGAGATAATTGTAGTTTTTTACGAATAGAAAGCCTGTGAGATTCTACCGTTCTCAGAGATATAAAGGCTAATGCTCCAATTTCTTTTATAGTATTCCCCTCAGCGATTAATTGTAAAATTTTCTTTTCAGTCTCACTCAGAGTGAAATAGCTCTTTAAGGCAATTTCCAAATTCTCAGTTGGTAAGTCTTCAATATTTTGTTTACTCAAGTTTGCATAGAAAAAAGCCTTTTGGGTTGCTTTTTCAAAACGAACTAATGACACAGGTTTATGAAGATAATCCGTTACACAATGTGCTAAGGCTTCGATAATTTTGTCTGTATAACCCGAAACAAAAATAACCTGAGTCGAAACGGAGTTACAAATACCTTCATAAAGCCCAATCCCCGACAACCGAGGCATGCTGATATCCGTAATCAATAAATCCGTGGGCGTTTTTAGAAGGTAGGTTAATGCTTCCATTGGTTTATCAAAAGTAGCTTTAAGCACTAAGTAGGGAATTTGATTTACGTAGGTAGCTAATAAATCTAAATTGGTTATTTCATCATCCACGAGTACACAGGTGAGCGTTTTAGGGGGCATTATCTTTTGGTTTAATAGTGTATTTTAAAGTTTAATAGCGATTTTACTTTATAATATTATCCATAAATAAAGTCAATTCCAAGTATAACTATATAATTTTAAGATAATAGCAGAAAATGGCGAATAGAACAGTAAATTATTGATAATCAGATATTTACATCTTAATAAAATCAGTAATAGGCAAATTTTAAAGCTAAATTCTATGAAATATAACATTTCAACTAATTCTACCGTTTATGAAAATGTAATAGCGTATTTATCCAATAATTACGTAATTGCAACATAACTCAACTTAAATCTACCTTTCACCATGAATCTAATTCGCTTAAATCTCTTGGCAATTGCCCTTTTGGCCTTTTCCACAACTTTTGCTCAAAAATCTTATGAATGGAAAACTGCCACGTCGGGCGGATATACCTATAAGTATGTGAGCAACGACCCTATGAAAGCTCGTTTTTATACCCTCGCCAATGGCTTGACGGTGATTCTGAGCGAAAATCATAAAGAACCAAGAATTGCTGCCTTAATTCCAACTCGGGCGGGTTCAAATACTGACCCTCGCACCAATACTGGACTTGCTCATTATCTGGAACACATGCTTTTTAAAGGCACTGATAAATTCGGTTCACTGGACTGGTCTAAAGAAAAACCTCTGCTCGACCAAGTAAATGCCCTTTACGAAAAATACAACAAAACCACTGATTCGGCTCAACGCAAGGCGATTTACAAAGAAATTGACGCAAAATCTGGGGAAGCGGCCAAGTTTGCCATTGCCAACGAATACGACAAAATGATGGCTTCGATGGGCGGACAAGGCACAAATGCTTTTACGTCTTACGAACAAACCGTTTATACCGAAGATATTCCTGCCAATGCCATCGACCGTTTCTTAAAATTACAGGCTGAACGTTTCCGTAGCCCTGTTTTACGTATTTTTCATACGGAATTAGAAGCAGTTTACGAAGAAAAAAATCGTGGTTTGGATAATGATGGACGTAAGGTTTATGAAAGCCGAAATGCGGCGCTTTTTCCAACGCATAATTACGGACAACAAACGACTATTGGTACGATTGAACATTTAAAGAACCCTTCATTGGTTGAAATTCGTAACTATTTCAATAAATATTACGTACCCAACAACATGGCAATTATCATGGCGGGCGATTTTAATTCGGATAATTTGATTAAGAAAATCGAGGCTTCATTTAAATATATGACCACGAAACCAGTACCTGAATACAAACCTGCTCCAGAAGTACCTTTAACGGGCGTAATTACTCGTGAAGTTTTTGGACCAACACCCGATAATATCTCTATTGCGTGGCGTTGGAATGGTGCGATGGATGCGAGAGAAAAAATTGTGGGTACGATTGTGGATGAATTAATGTCGAACTCGAAAGCGGGTTTAATTGACCTTAATTTGGTGAAAGCTCAAAAAGTACTTCGGGCAGGTTCAAATCCTGAATGGAACAAGGATTACAGTATTTGGTCAATGACGGGAACACCCAAAAAAGACCAAAGTCTTGATGATGTTAAAAACCTATTAATGGGCGAGTTAGATAAATTAAAGTCGGGAAATTTTGACGAAACGATTATCAAAGCAATTGCCGCAAACTATAAATTAACGGCTATTCAAGGATTAGAAAATAATACTTCTCGGGCGTATGGATTATTGGAAAGTTTCATTACTTCGAAAGCAACCAATTGGAATGATGAGGCTTCTATTAACGATGCTTTGAGCAAAGTTACGAAGCAAGAAGTGATGGCTTTTGCCAAAAAATACTGTGGAGATGGTTATGTGGTTGTGTATAAAAGAAAAGGCCCAGACCCAAGTATTTTGAAAGTTGATAAACCGACAATTACACCCGTAGAAGTAAATCGTGAAGCACAATCCGCATTTTTGAAGGATGTTAATACAACGCCAATGGCAAATATTGAACCCAAATGGTTGGATTTCTCAAAGGATTTGAAGAAAGGAAAAATCGGTAATTTGGATGCACTCTATGTTCAAAATACGGATAATGATTTATTCAGAATGGCTTACCGTTTTGATATGGGTTCTTGGAATAGCAAAATCCTTCCAATTGCGCTTCAATACCTTCAATTTGTGGGAACCGACAAAATGAATGCTGAGCAAATTAGTACGGAATTCTATCGTTTGGCGAGTAATTTCAACCAATCTTATACTGACCATCACATCACATTAGGATTGTCAGGATTGAATGAAAATTTTGCAAAAACGGTTGCGCTTTTTGAAGATTTATTGACAAAATGTAAAAAAGATGATGCTGCTCTTGAATTATTGAAAGGACGTATTTTGAAACAAAGAAATGATGCAAAATTAAATAAAGCGGCCATTTTGCAAGGTTTGTCGGCTTATGCTGCTTTCGGGCCGAAAAACCCACGAAATACGTTGCAATTTACCGATGCTGAACTTAAAGCTTTGACAGCAGATGAATTGATTTCATTTCTTCAAAATTTAGTTTCGTACAAACATATCATTTCTTACTACGGCCCACAAACAATGGAGAATTTGGCAAAAATTGTCGGAGATATTCATAAAACGCCCACAAATTCTAATTCAGATTTGCCGCTTGTTGCAAACTTTGAGACTAAAACTCCTACGAAACCAGAAGTTTTATTTACGGATTACGACATGGTACAAGCGGAAGTAAACTGGGTTCGTCCAACGATTCAGTTCAATAATGCAGAAACGCCCATCGTGGAATTGTACAATAACTATTTTGGGGGTGGAATGTCATCAATTGTATTCCAAACCATTCGTGAATCAAAAGCTTTGGCGTATTCAACGTATGCGTATTATATGACGCCAAACTTGAAAAATGAGACTTACCGAATGATTGCCTACGTGGGAACTCAAGCCGATAAAATCCATGAATCAATTGCGGGGATGAATGAATTATTGAATACTTTTCCAGTATCTGAGAAGAATCTTGAAACGGCCAAAGCGAGTATGAAAAAGAATTATCAAACCGAAAGAATCACGCAAGATAATATCATTAATACGTATTTAGCCAATCAAGATAAAGGCATTTCAACCGATGAACGTCAAGTAATTTATCAAGCACTCGATAAAATGTCAACGGACGATTTAAAGAAATTTCAGGATACACAATTAGCCAATAAACCTTACAGTTTGTGCATTGTGGCTTCGGAGAAAAAGGTAAATTTAGAAGACCTTAAAAAATACGGAGAGGTTAAGAAATTGAGTTTGGAGGAGGTATTTGGGTATTAGTTATTATGTTATTGGTTTTGAAGGAAGGCTTAGCTATGAGCGAAGCCTTCCTTTTTTTGTGATTGAGTTTAGACTAAAACCATACCTTTTATAAAGTTTTATCGGGAACTCAAATTCTATACTTCGCTACTTTGTGTATTTTAAGGAGTTATTTCCAGATAATAAGTCTTCTTTCGGAAATAACTATTCATTTTTGGGTTTTATTTCCAAATGAAAATATTATTCCAACAAATTATCATTGAACAAAATCAATAAAGCTATCGTTAGGTATCTAATATTAACAAGAAAAAACAGTAAAAATATAATATGAACATTGCCATTATTGCCACATCCCCAAGAAAAAACAGCAATTCATTACGCTTTTCAAATTATCTCCAAAAATTAGCACAAACTTCTGGTTATGAATATGTTACGGTGGTGGATTTTCATCACTTCGATATTCCATCGGTTGGTCGTGGAACGATAAACAAAGAAGCTTTAACTGATTTTCAACGTGAATTACTTTCCGCTTGGACAGCAGCAGATTTAGTATTTTTCATCACGCCAGAATATAATTTTACCGTAAATGGAGACTTGCTAAATGCTCTCCATCAATTAGGTTCAAAGGATTTTGCACACCTTTTTCACGATAAAGTATTCGCTTTGGCGGGGGTTTCAGCTGGAAGAGGTGGAAAAACACCGTGTTTAGAATTGACAACGGTGATTAATAAAATCATCAATTTTAGCCATCAATATTCGGTAGTTTCTCCACGCATATTTGAGTCGCACGAAACGCACAAAAATTTGGATGACAATGCAGATTCGACAGGAAATAAAATCTACGAAGATGGTGTGAAAGCCTTTTTGGATTATTCTTTAGATGTTACTAAGCGTTGGGTAAAATAGTTATTAGTTACTGGTTATTAGTTATTAGGTCATTTACCCAATAATTGATAACCAGTAACTAATAACCAATCAACTATATCTATCATTTCGCCAAGGATAAGCCGTATTTGAGTAGCCTCTTTCTTCCCAAAATCCCAACTTATTTTTGGGCATAAATTCAATTCTCTTAATCCATTTTGAGCCTTTCCAAGCGTATAATTGTGGGGTAATCATCCGTAAAGGGCCACCATGTTCAACTGCCAATGGCTGACCATCAACGGTATGTCCTAACAAAACATCGGGTTTCAGTGCTTCTTCCAACGAAACATTTGTCGTGTACGTATCATATCCGTAACACATAATGTGCGTAGCCGTTTCTTTGGGTTGCACTAATGCCGCCAAATCAATCAGTCTGACACCTTTCCAAATCATATCCAATTTAGACCAAGTGGTGACGCAATGAAAATCAGAAGTATCTTCCGTTTGAGGCAATGCCATAAATTCGTCCCACGTCAGCATGACTGGATTTTCAACTTCTCCATCAATAATCAAACGCCATTTATCCAAAGGAATTTTAGGTTGATAACCCAAATCAAGCACGGGCCATTTTGTTGTAAGTGTCTGACCAACAGGCGTATTTGGCATTCCGTGACGATTAATAACACCTTTACCTTGCGGTTTTTCATCCGCCATTGAAGGCGTAGATTTCATCTTTTCTTCAAACCGATTTTTCAATTTCATCCGTGCTTCGATGATGCGGTCGAGTTTATTATTTTCTGTTTCTTCGTTTTCCATAATTGTATGATTTATACTTTTTTAACAAAAAATTGCCTTAAAAAGTTTGTCAGATTTACCCACCTATTTTTCTAACGAATTGATTTGCCTTTCATAAATACTTTTAACCTGCAAATCGCCAAAACCATAAATTCCTGCCCTTTCCGAAAACTCCCGAAAAACTTCTTGAAATTCAATTGACTTAGATTTTAGGATATCTTTTACCAATTGTTCTGGTTTGCCGAGCGAATTATTTTTCGGGAAACGGTCTATTTGTGCCTGACAAACTTCTTCTAAATATTCAAAACAGTTCGAAGATATTTTGGATATTTCTTTTAATTGCTCGAAGTCATTTTTCTGATAAGCTTTCCACAAATGAATTCCTAAATCAATATCTTTTTGCTGAAATTGAATTTTTGAAGAATAGGCTTTTTTGAGTTTTGCAGAAGTAGCATTACCAAAGCCTTTCCAAATATCTCCATTTTCTGAAATCGAAAAAACCCTAAACACCTTCAAATTGGCTTTTTGGGGCAGTATTGATAACACAAACCACATATTTACTTGACAAAACAAATCATTTTCAAACCAAAGACAAACCTCTGAATTTTCGGGTAAATTAGACAGTTTTTCAAATTCTTTAACCGTTCTTTCAACATAATCTTCAATAGTAGCATCGTAGGATTCCACGATAAATTTTGCCCTTATTTTCCAAAAATCATTCAAATTATTTGAGTCTACATTACCATCAATCAGGCATTCTCTACAAATGATAAAATCTGGATTGGTAGTAGTTTGCCTTAATTGTTCAGCCAAACAATCACCGTTTAAAACATGATAAATTGCCATTTTTATGGATTTTATTTATTAAAAAATTCGCCAAAATGCCAGAGAATTCCAGAAGGGTCGTGCAAAAAACATTCTTTTCCCCAATCATTCGTTTTGATGGGAACCAGTCTTACGCCTTCGTATTTTGAAGGTAAATTTAAAGCCAAAAGTTCTTGGTAATACCTTTCAACGCTATCTACTTCCATAAAAATCATGGAATTATCAATCCAATCTTTTATGTAGTAGTCTTGCAGATAAAATCCAATTGCTTCCGTTTTGAAATAAGAGAAATTAGGTTCTAAAACGACTTCTTGGAATCCTAAATCTTGGTAAAAATTACGGGATAATTCAAACTCTTTGGCTCCGATAAATGGTCTGATTGATAGGGCTTTATGTTTCATTATTTTGTTAATTAAGGATCAAAAATAGGTTTTATTTTTTATAAAAAACTAAGAGGTACAAAAAAAGAGACAAAGCAAAAGCCTTGTCTCCAACATTTAATCAAACCTTATTATACCACTAAATAAGACCGTTTTTGGCTAAAGCCTCGCAAATTTGAACGGCATTTGTAGCCGCTCCTTTACGCAAATTATCAGCGACAATCCACATATTTACGGTATTTGGTTGCGTTAAATCACGACGAATACGTCCGACAAAAACCTCATCCTTTCCATGTGCATTGATTGGCATTGGATAGATAGCATTTTTAGGGTCATCTTGCAAGATTATCCCTTCTTCTGCTGCTAAAATGCTCTTCATTTCTTCTACGTCAAAATCATTTTCAAACTCAATATTTACCGACTCTGAGTGTCCACCAATGGTTGGAATTCTAACCGTTGTGGCTGTTACTTGAATCGAATCATCCATCATGATTTTCTTGGTTTCGTTCACCATTTTCATTTCTTCTTTGGTGTAACCATTATCTAAAAATACATCAATGTGAGGCAAAACGTTCAAGTCAATCTTGTGTGGATATACCGCAGGAACGTCTGTACGACCTTCACGCTCGGCAAAAAGTTGGTCAACTGCCGCTTTCCCCGTTCCCGTAACCGATTGGTACGTAGAAACAACCACACGTTTTACTTTATATTTTTTATGCAAAGGATTCAAAACCACCACCATCTGAATGGTTGAACAATTAGGATTAGCAATAATTTTATCCTCGGCGGTTAACGTATGCGCATTGATTTCTGGAACGACCAATTTCTTAGTTTCGTCCATTCTCCAAGCCGATGAATTATCAACAACTGTGATACCCGCTGCCGCAAATTTTGGGGCTAATTCCAATGATGTTCCACCGCCTGCCGAGAAAATCGCCACGTCTGGTTTCATCGTTATAGCATCATCAAAACCTACAACGGTATACTGTTTGCCCTTAAACTCAACCTGTTTACCCACTGAACGCTCAGAGGCAACTGGTATAAGTTCTGTTACGGGGAAATTACGTTCCGCCAATACTTTAAGGATTTCACTACCGACCAAACCTGTGGCTCCGACTACTGCTACTTTCATTTTAACTGATTGATTATTAATTGATTATATAAAAATTATTCAAAAACTATGCGAAATTTCTACGCCTAAAATCGCCTGATTGTCAAAAGATTTATCAAAAACCAAGCCGATTTTATTTTCAGAAACCACTTCATTATACCTTCTTATGGCCTTCCCTAAATGCACATTTGACTTAATATTCAAATACCCCGAAATCAAAACTGTACTGCCAAAAATTCCCCAATACGTGCCACTCGATACTTTTTCACGGTTAAAAATGGTATAAAGTGAAAATCCCGTCGAAATTAAACTCACAATTTGAACCGCTTTTCGTTGCTTTTTAAAGGTCAAATATTCAAAATTTACTTCTGTATCTCGTAGCTGTAACAAAGGTATCTGTAAACCCAAAGGGTTTTCAATCGTTTGTCGGTCGTAGATAAATTTTGTACCCCAAATATTTTGTTTCACTTCTATTGGAAACAAAACTTTTCTATCAATCTGAGCGAATGATTTGGAATAAAAACCAATTAAAAAAATGAATAATATCCTGATTTTCACGATACTTAGATTACTGAAAAAGTCCGCAAAATTAGCCTATAAAATTGGAAGAGAAAAGGTTTTTTAAGTTATGAATTATGAGCTATGAGTTATGAAATATCTAAGTATTTGATTTTTAGGCATTTAAATTATATTGAAATCTGTAAATTTTATTCGGGGTAATGCAAAAATCCATTTTTATGTCAAATTCATTGGTATCTTCAATCAATTCAATGGCTTCTTCTGAACACACCCCAATTTTCAATATTTCTGGTTTGCATTCTTGCAGAAAACGGTCATAAAAGCCTTTTCCATAACCCACTCGATTGCCATTTTTATCAAAAATTAACAATGGAATTATCACTAAATCTATTTGTTCTGGCAAAATTTTGACTTGATTTTTACCCGAAGATTCTAAAATTCCCCAAGAGTTTTTAACTAATTTTTTTTCATCAAAATGGTAATTTTCTAAGGTAGAATTTTTCGAAATAATTTTTGGAATGATAATATTTATTTTGGGTAAATTTTCTTGTATATATTTGATAATCAGCCAAGTGTTAATTTCGTTGTGTTTAAGGATTGGCAAGAAAACATGAAGGTTTTTTACTTTTGAAAGGTCAAAATTGTCAAAAAATAAATCCTTAATTTGTTGACTTTTGATAGTAATTTCTTCGGAAGAAATTGCCTTACGTTTGGAGAGGTAATGTTTGCGGAGTTGAGATTTTTTCATGAATATTTAATTTAGCAATTTCTCAAAATCCCAATCGGAAAGAAGTTCCTTGTTTTTCAACGGAATTTACGGTCATTGTACCTTTGTGCAAAGCCATAATTTGCTTCGATAAACTTAAACCAATTCCTGAACCGTTGGGCTTGGAGGTAAAAAAAGGTACGAAAATTTTATCCATCAATTCATCTGACATTCCCACACCATTATCTCGAACTTCAATGATGGTTTGTTGTTGATTATTTTGAAATACTGAAAGTGTAATTTTAGGATTTTCCTGATTCTTCACCGCATCTATTGCGTTGATTATCAAGTTAATAAGTACTTGTTCAATCAAAACCATATCGCCTTCAATCATCAATTCAAAGTCTTTAATGATGACATCAAATTCAATATTTTGCTGCTCAATTTGGTTTTCTAATAGTATTTCAACGCCTTCAAATAAATCCCGAATATAGAATTTCGAGAACGATGTCATGGAAACTTTGGCTAATTGTCGATAAGTATCCGCAAATTTCAAGAGGTTTTCACTGCGTTTACGAATCGTGGAAATACCCAAAGAAATATCATCAAATTCATCGTCATTTTCTTTTTCTCCGTTCTTAATTTTTCCTCCAATCTCCCTTCCTCCATTCCTCCGTTCAATTCCTTTCCTCCGTGCGATAGCACTCTCCATCGTCTCCGCCAAAGAGGCAATTGGGGCAACTGAGTTCATGATTTCGTGCGTCATTACCCGCAAAAGTTTCTGATAGGCTTGCGCTTCGGTGTCTTCAATCGCTTCATTTACGTTCTGAAAAGCAATTAAATTTGTCTCAATATCTTCGTTTAAAAAAGTAGTCTTGGCTAATAAAACCTGTTTATGATTAATCTTCACTAACTGACTATCTCCATTTTCAAGACTCATTATGGCTTGATATACAGACATATCCCTTTTTTCGAGTGAAGAAATATTTCTCAAATATGGCACATTCATCATCCGTTTGAAAGCCTCATTTATCCAGCCAACGTTTCCTTCTTGGTCGTAGGAAAGAATGCCAGTATCAACCAATTCTAAGATTTTTTGGAGATATTGATATTGTTCCTCCCGTTCAGAAGAAAGCTGTTTGAAAGTGGCATTAATTTGGTTGAAAGCCCTGCGAAGTTGTCTCACGGAAACGGGGGCATTTTTTTCGGTAAATTGTAAGGAAAAGTCTCGATATTGAACGGCTTCGATAAATTGAGAAAGTTCGGTATTGGTTTTATTGATAAACTGAATGAAGTTGAGTATCTGAAAAACAATCATTAAACCCACAAAAATCAACAAAGTGTAGCGATTACTGACAATACAAAAAGCCGCCGCCGTGATGCTGGCAAGCAACAAAATGACCCGAATGGTCAGACTGATTTCGTAGCGTATTTTCAATAAAATTATGATTTTGGTAAACGGTTTTTAATTTTTTGCATGACTTCTTTGTAGGGTTTAACACGATTAGCCTTAACATCCGCTAATCCTCGGTCAATGGATTTTTTATCTTCCTCTGATAAATCATCCCAAAAATCTTTGCTTTTATTCATTGTAAAAAATAGAATATGAGTTGATGAGTGTTTACGAGTGATGTTACTGTAGCTCAAATATCATACTTTCCCAACCTGCGATAAAGCGCCGTTCGAGTCAATCCTAACTCACGGGCGGCTTTTGTAATGTTTCCATCATGGCGTTCAATGGCTTTCAAAATGGTAGATTTTTCTATTTCATCAATCCGTAAAGTTGTATTTTCTTGCGGCATCGTCACGGGCGTTTCGATGGATGAATTTAAGTCCAAATCTCTCGCCGTAATCACCTGATTGTCAGCCATAATAACTGCTCTTTCGATGCTGTGTTGGAGTTCTCTAATATTGCCAGGGAAAGCATATTGACGAAGTTTTACTTTCGCTTTTTCGTCAATTTCAACTAAATTTTTATGGTATTTTTCGCCGTAACTTTTCATAAAATATTCCGCCAAAAGCACTACATCATTTCCCCGCATACGCAAAGGCGGGAGCGTGATTTCGATGGTATTCAAACGGTAAATTAAGTCTTTACGATACTGATTTTGCGAAGCCATTTCTTTGATGGGTGCGTTGGTTGCCGAGATAAGGCGAATATCAATCGAAATGGGAGCATTTGTGCCTAATCTGGTCACTTCTCGATTCTGCAAAACGGTCAATAGTTTGGCTTGTTGTGGAAGTGAAATATTCCCAATTTCATCCAAAAAAAGCGTTCCTTCATTGGCAGACTCAAAGCGTCCTGCACGATCTTCACGAGCATCGGTAAATGCTCCTTTTTTATGTCCGAAGAGTTCAGATTCAAATAAACTTTCAGTCAAAGAGCCTAAATCAGCGGATACAAAGGGTTTTTGATGACGTAATGATTTTTGATGAATCAGTTTAGCCACTTCGGTTTTACCCGTTCCGTTTTCTCCTAAAATCAGAATATTAGCATCGGTAGGCGCAATTTTTTCAATTTTATACAGCACATCTTGCATCGCTTCGGAGTTCCCCAGAAGTGAGCTTTGAACTTTGAATGATGAACTTTTTGAATCCTTTTTACTCATAGCTGACTGCTCACAGCTCACAGCTATTGTTTCCAAAAGCCTCTCATTTCGCCAAGGTTTCAACACAAAATCATTTGCTCCTTCCTTTACCGAACGCACTGCCAAATCAATATCTCCGTACGCTGTAATCATAATCACGGCAACATTTTTGTTGATTTCCCTGATTTTACGAAGCCAAAAAATACCCTCATTTCCTGTATTTAAAGAACTTTTATAATTCATATCCAACAAAATCAAATCAAATTGATTTTGGGCTAAAAGCGATAAAATTTTCTCAGGATTTTTCTCAGTAACGATTTCTTTCACCTCTGGTCGAAGGAGCATTTTTACCGCCACCAATACGTCTTGGTCATCATCAACGGCTAATATTTTGGCATTTTTTAGAAGCATTTTCAAAGGTTAGTAGGAATGTAATTTCAAATATAACAAAGATGCAGTTGGAAGCCTAAAAGTTGCATGGATTCTACGACAGCAAAGCCAAAACATCATCTTTCGATAACGATTTCACAAAGCTTTCTTCCGTCGTAATTAACTCATTGGCAAGGCGTTTTTTACTTTGTTGCAAGGCCAAAATCTTTTCTTCAACTGTATTTTTGGTAATAAATTTGTACGTAAAAACAGTGTTAACTTGCCCAATTCTATGCGCTCTGTCAACCGCTTGGGCTTCAATGGCGGGATTCCACCAAGGATCCAAGATAAAGACGTAATCGGCCGCTGTGAGGTTTAGTCCCAATCCACCAGCCTTCAATGAAATCAAGAAAATTTGGATGTTTGGATTATTTTGGAATAATTCTACCTGTGCCTGACGGTCGCTGGTACTGCCATCCAAATACGCATACGAGCGAGATTGTTTGTCTAAATGTTCTCTAAAAAGACTGAGGTGCTTTACAAATTGACTGAAAATCAACACTTTATGTCCTTCTTCTAAAATGGTATCTAATTTCTGAATAACATCATCTAATTTTCCAGAATCTCCTTCATATTCTTGGTCGGTGAGTCGGGGATGATTGGCTAATTGTCGCAATTTCGTCAAACCCTGCAAAACCATCATTTGCGATTTGGAAATTCCCTCTTTTTCGATGTGATTCAGAATCATATTTCGGTAATACGCCTTCGCTTCTTCATACTCAACTTCCTGTAATTCAGTCATTTGAGCGTAATGAATGGCCTCAATTTTTGGCGGCAATTCGGTGGCAACCTGCGACTTATGCCGCCTAAGCATGAATGGTTTTATGATAGAATAAAGCCTTTTCAGCTTCATTCCATCCGCCTTTTTTTCAATCGGAATTTGAAACTCATTTCTGAAAGAATGTTGACTTCCCAAAATGCCAGGATTAATAAACGTCATTTGCGACCATAAATCCATCGTGCTGTTTTCCAAAGGAGTTCCCGTAAGCACCAAACGATGCCGAGAATTCAGTTGCATTACGGCATTGGTGATGTTGGAAGATGGATTTTTTATTGCTTGAGATTCATCCAAAATCACGTAATTGAAACGATGATTTTTCAGTAAATCAATATCAATCCGAACGATGCCATACGAAGTCAAAACAACATCGTAATGATTAAATTGTTCGGTATTTTTATCTCGATTTGTGCCTGTGTAAGTAAGAATTTTGAGGTTTGGGGTAAATTTTTGAGCCTCTTTTTCCCAATTATAAATCAGTGAAGTTGGCATAATCAATAGGCTGGGAGAAAGCACTTTTTGCTCTTTTTGCGAAGCCAATAAGGTGAGCGTTTGCACTGTTTTTCCAAGTCCCATATCATCGGCAAGGCAACCCCCAAAATTGTATTCATTCAAGAAACGCATCCAGTCATAACCCGCCTTTTGGTAAGGTCTTAATTTACCTTTGAAACCTTTGGGAATATTGTACGTTTGAATTTCCTCAAAATCACGTAGTTTCTCTAATTTTCTACTCAAAACTGCCGTTGCTAAGGAATCACTTTGCAAATCTTGAACCAAAGAAACATGATACTTTTTTAGGATAAATTGCTCATTATCAATATCTTGTTCAATAAAATTAAAGAGTTCTGAATATTGAGAAAACCAAATTTCGGGAATGACGGCAATTTCGCCGTTATCCAATAAAAATTCTCTTTTGCCTTGTAAAATCAAGTTTCTAATCTTCAAAAATGGAATTTCATATTCGCCAAAAAGCACTTTTGCGTGAATATCAAACCAATCATTTCCTTCCACAATATTCACCTCAATGGTGGAATATCCCAAGAAATATTTTTTGCCATTATTAGTGGTATTTTGCAATACTTTAAAACCTGCTTCTGATAAATTTTCGTAGTTTTTTTGTAACCACATAAAGGCTTCTGGTTTAGATAAAATCGATTTTCCCTGCTTCAATTTTAGGCCTAATTCATTCAAAGTCAACAATTTCTCTTTTTCTTGTTTTAAATCTCTACGGACTTTGTGAAAGACATATTCATCGCCCGATTTTTCCATGCTTACGTTGGCAGAAGCTGAAAAATCATCAAATGGAAAGGCATATTTCCCGTATTGAAAAGAAAGACTTAAGGTTAATTCTGCATCGTCTTTTTCTTTGCTATTATTTTTGTCTGGCGAATCAAAAAGCGTTGTTTGTATGGCTTTTTGCTCAGAAAAATTGAGGATTGGTACGCACGAAAATGTCTCTGAACGAATCTCGAAACCTTTGGCGTAAACATCAAACATGGTAATAATGGATGTTACGAATTTACGGTAGTAATCCTCCTCAATTTTCTTGGGAATAACGATAAATTTTTTATGAAGAAACGGGCGTAACTTCTTGCCATCCACATCTTTGGCGAAGTGATATAATTTATTGTCGAGAATCATCCAAGCAGGTTCATCACAGACAATAAAAGCATTTTTATACTGAAAATCTACCTTTTCACCTTCGTATCGTATTCTTGGAAAATAATGAGTGTTTTCTTCATTTCGCATAAAATGAAAAAGCACCGTTGCTTTCTCTGGCAGAACATCAATTTTTTGCCAAATCGGGCTACCATCACCACCCATAATGTATAATTGCTTACCCAAAAGCATTGGCAACATTTCAGCTTTTATTTTATCAACATAATTCGTAATGAGTTCCTGAGTGGCTTTTTCGCCTTTTTGGGGATCGTAAACTTTCAAGAAAAAATCAGTAAAAGTACGCTTTTTTGTACCGACAAATTTCTTATAAATATGCTCTTGTTGGATGGAATCAATCAGTTTTACAAGGTACAAATCGCTTTCGTCGAGTCCGTGTTTAAATTCCTTTATATTTTTAACCGATACGTTTTGATTAAGTAAAGTGAGTTCATTTTTAGCATCTAATTGCACGACAAAAGCCTCAAAAAGATAGCCTAAATACTCATGATTTAGGATTGAGTAGATAATTTGGAAAGGTTCGGAAGTATAAACTTTCATCGATATTATTTCGTAAGATGTGGTTTGGTTTGTGATTGAAGGGAAGGCAACCCACTACAATTGCGTTTTTTTCAATTTAATCAATCTCAAATCTAAAAAAATAAAACGATAATGGCAAGAGTGGTGGCATGTAGATTAGACTTGTTGTTCGCCTAAATGCCGTTGACAACGAAAATTTATAAAAAATACGCATTATTACTCGAATGTAATGAAAGATTCAATATTCTGTAAAATCAGTAAATAGAATCTTATTCCAATCACTCTTTAACCTTAATTTTCCGTTAATTTTGATGCTTCCGAAATCAATACCGATGAATTGGCTCGTTCAAAACAATACGGTCAGGCGGTTACAAAAGCCGTTTTTTATTTTTCGTTAACGGATGCGGTGGGAAGCAAAGGATATTTTTGAACAATCAACCCACTGATTATGTAACGCCAACGGAGGCTGGAAAATGGCAACCCTCTTTTCCAGATTATGGCAAGCCATTATTGCCATATTGGGGAAAATCAAGGAGTTTTGCCATTACTGAGTCTAAAAACTATCTCCTCCTCCTATTACATATAGTACCAGCCCATCTTCTGCATTTTTCTTTCAGGGTATTGAAGTTCCCCAATCAACGACGCCCTTGACTTATGATCAAAAATGGATTGGCGAATTTTGGAATGATGATATTTATAAATTAACCTTTGAACCAGCGACTCGTTAGATTGCCATTTCTCAACAAGTAATCAGAAAGGAAAAAATTCGTTGGAAAAAGCCATTTATACGTACGCAAAAGTGACAATGGGTTTGAGCGATACGGGTTTAGCTTGCTGGAATTCAAAATATATTTATAATGTTGAACGTCCCGTTACTTATATCCGTAGAGAAATAAATTCAGCTTGGGTAAATCCATAGGTAAAAGTGAAGGGTTTAACACCTTCTTTTCCAGCTTATCCATCGGGTCATTCAACCTTCGTGGCCGTGGCAACGGAAGTATTGAATGATATTTACGGAAAAACGTACGCTATGACCGATAAATATCACGAAGGAAGACCGGAATTTAACGAACACTCCGTAGCTTCAAAAGTTTTGATGCGATGGCAGAAGAAAATGCTTATTCACGCATTCCTCTGGGTGTTCATTATCGAATGGATTACTCTGAAGGCTTGCGATTGGGTTATCAAACTGGTAAAGCCGTTAATCGTTTAGCTTGGGAAAAGTAGATTTTCTGGTATTTGATGGTAAAAGCAGTATTGACATCTTGAGATTTAAGATGTTAAAAAAGCCGTTTAGATTGCTCTAAACGGCTTTTTTGTGTTATATAATTGACGATAAATTACTCAATTCGTTTCAATTTTACATTTTCCATCGGGCGAATAACCAACGGAACTTTCTCAACTTTCACGGCTGAAGTATCAAGCCCAAACCATTTATCTTCCGACGGTGTAAAGTCTTTAATGAAGAAGTAGGCTTTCATGATTGTTCCTTCAAAAATTGACAATTTATTATCGAAAGAAAGAAAACGCTCTAAAACCACAAAACGGAAATCACCGATTACATTTTGTTTATTTAATGATTCATAACGAGAAGTGATATCTACTTCGCCTTTTTGAACCATATCTTCTACTACTTTTCGGAAATATAGATTTATCTTTTGATCAACTTTGAAACCCAATTTAAAATTTACCTTAATCACATCGTCGGGTTCAATCACGCTCACTTTATATTCCATCGCATAAGGATCATCCATGGTATCGACGTGGACAAACCAATAAATATCCGCTCGTTTTGGACGTTTTTGGAAAATTGAATAGATAATTTTATTTTCTATTTCACTCAAACGTGCCGCATTAGACATAAAAACTAAGTGCGTTGCATATTTTGGAATACTCATATCCTGACTCAATTCTTTTAAAGGCTCGATATAATCCGCCAATTTCACGTATTCAGTCAAACGCATTTTAATGATATTGGCTCTGTACCATATCACCATCAAACCAATAATCACAAAAGCAATAAATAGAGATACATAACCACCATGCACAAATTTACGAAGATTTGCCACTAAAAATGCGCCTTCAATGCCAACGTAAACAATGATAAAAGCGATTACCCACCACATATCAATCTTTTTAATGTGAAGATAATAAGCAAATAATGAAGTAGTCATCAACATCGTGAGCGTAATTGCTAAACCATACGCCGCTTCCATATTGGCGGATTCTCTAAACCACAAAACAATGCCGATACACCCCAACCAAAGAAAAATATTCATACTCGGAACATACAATTGTCCCTTTTGGTCGGATGGATAATGCAAACGTACTTTTGGCCAAAAATTCAAACGAATAGCTTCTGAAACTAAGGTGAACGAACCCGAAATCAAAGCCTGACTGGCAATTACTGCGGCTGCCGTAGCAATGACAATTCCATAAATCAGGAACCATTCTGGCATCAATTCAAAGATAGGTTTACGTCCGTTCAAAAGTTCGCCATTATGAGATAATAACCATGCCCCTTGTCCAAAATATTGAAGTAACAAACAGATTTTCACGAATATCCAACTGATTCTGATGTTTCCACGACCACAATGTCCTAAATCTGAATAAAGCGCTTCCGCCCCCGTTGTACATAAGAAAACGGCTCCCAAAATCCAGAAACCTTCATCACCACCGTGTGGATTTACCAGTAATTCGTATCCATAATAAGGAGAGACAGCCTTTAGAATCGTCCAATCCTGTGAAATCCAGATGGTTCCTAAAATCGCCAACATCCCAAACCAAATAAGCATTACAGGCCCAAAAGCACGTCCAACCACTTTTGTTCCAAACATTTGGAATAAAAATAATCCAGTAATAATCGCAATTACAATGGGAACAGTTTGAAGGTCTGGGTATAGTTTCAGTAATCCTTCCACTGCGGAGGCAACTGAAATGGGTGGCGTGATTACACCATCGGCTAAAAGGGTTGCCGCTCCAATAATCGCTGGAATGGTAAGCCATTTTGCGTGCCTACGTACCAGCGCAAAAAGGGCTAAAATACCTCCTTCACCACGGTTATCGGCTCGAAGAATCAAGATAACATATTTGAGTGTTGTTTGGAGAGTGAGCGTCCAGAAGATACAAGATAAACCTCCCAAAACTGTGCGTTCATCAATAGGCTCTTTGTCGATGATTGACTGCATAACGTACAACGGAGAAGTTCCGATGTCGCCATAAATAATTCCCATCGCTACCAGCAGACCCGCTGCGGTGGCTTTGTCCATGCTTTTGTGTTCCATAAAAGGACTCGAAGTGTAATGTCAAGAGTAGTTAATAAAATTCCTTGAAATATTACAATTATTTAGGGTTAATAAATTTTTATCTGACAATATTACGATTTCTTTACTATCAAAAGCAAATATAATATTTCTAATGATTTATTTGGGGTAAAAAATCATCTATCAACCTCTCCCATTACCAAATCCATCGACCCAATAATCGCTACTAAATCCGCCAACATGGCTCCACGGCTGATTTCTGGAATAATCGACAAATTATGCAATGAACACGCACGAGCTTTTAAGCGTACAGGAATATCTGAACGCCCATCCGTGCGAAAAAAGAAACCTAATTCCCCTTTTGGATTTTCGGCACGAGCGTAAAAATCCATGGCTTGCGGACGAATTTTCTTCGGAACTAAGGCTTGCGGGTCAAAATTAGTGGTACGTTTATGATCATTTTTTAGTTGAATAAGACATTGCTCAATAATTTTAATGGATTCATCGCATTCTTGCACCCGCACATAATTTCTATCCCAACAATCGCCCACCGTTCCCATTTCACCTTTCCCAACAGGAATATCAAAATCCATTTCTGGATAAACCGAATAACCATCTACTTTCCGAAGGTCAAGTTTCAAACCCGAACCTCTCAAAACGGGACCCGTACAACCGTAATTTATCGCCAAATCCATCGGCAGAACTCCAATATTTGCCGTCCGTTGTACAAAGATTTTATTCTCAATAATCAACTCCCGCAATTCTACCATTTTAGGTTTTAGGTAATTGATAAATTCCGTACAACGTTCTTCAAAACCTACGGGCAAATCATAAAATAAACCACCCACCCAAATATAATTATAGAGCATTCTCGCTCCACAAACCCACTCCAAAAGTCGTTGAATATGTTCACGGTCACGCATAATCCACAAAAATGCCGT
>JBBAKY010000066.1:0-20084 GCA_040403295.1 Arcicella sp. | reverse complement strand
GCCGTCATTTCCAATAAAAATACATCGTATTATATTGGTAGCCAAGCCATTATTAGTATTCTTGTTATTAAAGCTATTTCCTCCATCATTCGAAATACTCAATCCACCTGCCGTTGCCACGTATATATTGCCAAGGGCATCAACCGCAATTCCCAGAGTATTATTACTGGCTAATCCATTTGATGTATTTTTAGAAGTAAATGTATTACCCCCATCGGCTGAGATATTGATTCCGTCAAATGCTGTTGCCACGTATATCACCCCTAAACTTGACACTGCCACTCCCTTGATACTATTACTACTCGAATTACCATTCGTAATTTTGTTGGTAAAAGTATTACCTCCATCTTTTGAAATGCCTAATCCCTTCGTTGTACCAGCATAAATAGTGTTATCACTGGTCACGGTAACACTATTGACCAAGTTATTTCCCAGCCCGTCCGCCGTGGATTTATTGATGAAGAATGGTAGAGCTACGTTATTTTTATACCATTCATAAAGGGGTGTACTTCCTCCGTTGGTCGGCAATGCTGTTAATAGTTGGGTGGTTCCTTCACAAATATTGGTGGGTGAAATACTAACGGTGGCAGTGGAAGTAACATTTGCACCACGATTTGAACTTTTAAAATTAAAACGCTCCACAATGTTCAACATTCGGTCTCCAATCAACTTGAATCCGCTTGCATTCCAATGTTTATCATCTACCAAACTGGCATCTCCCGTTTCAACCGAAAAAGTGTTGGGTAACTCATTGCATATTTCATCAATGACTCCATTATACCCGCTATATTGAGACATAAATTTGGTGATGACAATCATCGTATTGGCACCAAGCTCATTTCTGAGGTTTTGAAAATGTTTTTTAGTATTGGCTTTCCACGAACTACTCGAAACGCCTGCTAACAAGTCATTAATGCCTTGCGAATATAAAATGACGGTCTTATAACTTACAGCAGTATTGGCTAAAAGTTGTCTGGCAACTTGTGTACGAGTAACTAATGTTTTATAATATACCCCCGAACTATCCCAATCCGTAATTAAACTTTTGCCTTGCCCCGCCTTAATTAAATAAGCAACTTTACTATAAAATGGTTGTTTTATTCTGTTCGCAAGGGCTACTTCCAAACCATGGGTTGTTCCATTTATCAGCGTAAAATGGTCTAATAAATTATTCATACCTACTTTTAAGCTCTCGAATTGAAAAGAATCATTGTTGAAAATTTTCAAAGAATCTCTCGTCCCTAATTCTAACGGGCTCAGATCAGTATTTAGGGCTCTTCCTCCAGCATTACTTTCACCCCCCAGAATGAACAGAACATTATCTGAACTACACGGAACTACACTCACCAAAGACTCTGGCAGATACGGAGCTGAAACCTTAAAACTTTTATTTGTACTACCATTACAAGATATTCCGTCCAACTTAAAAGAGTAAGTACCTTCGGCAATATTTCCTGTACTGAGGGTCATGATATTGCTGATCACCGAAAAATTGGAGCTATTAACAACTGTCGAACCTTGAAGAACAGTCCATTTACCAGATGAGAAATTATTAGAATTAACTTCAAACGTTAATGAGCCTTTGTTAAATGTCGTTGAAATTATGTAAAAAGGGGTAATACCATTGTCACAACTAACGCCCGAAGGAGGAGGTGCGGGTGTGCTGTTCACTGTGAAATCTTTAGAAGCACTACCCGAGCAACTAACACCATCGATTATTAGTTGGTAAGTTCCCGCAGATAAAGTACCAACATTTAAGTTAATAGTGTTTGATGATGGATTGAAAGTACCCTGATTGGTTACAGTTGATGATTTCACAATTCTCCAGTTACCATTACTTAAATTGGATGCATTAAAAACGAAGGTAACCTCCCCATTATTATAACTAACAGAAGCGATTCCAAACGGCGATGAGCTATTGTCACAACTGGGCAATAACCCCTTCATCTCAAAGCGTTCATCGTTAAACGCCTTATCCAAGTTTAATGAGTGAGGCTTTAAATTGAAAACGTTATCTGACCAAAAGGATCTTTCATTAATTTTTGTTATGAATGGAAGTGGATACACCGTTCCTGTCAAATTAAAATCATCATTTCTCTTTTTTGCAAATACGGTGATTGTAAAAAAACAGGAAGTATAAATTAACAGCGTAAGGGATACTCTAATGAGTAATTTTATCTTTTCAAGAAGCAAGGAAAGTTGATTTATCAGCATTATTGTATATCTTATATAATATTATTGATTGCTATATTTTTATTTTTTAAAGCATTAAAGCTCTAAAAAATACTTAATAGTATAAGAAATGGTTCAGTAATATATTGATATGCTAAGCATCTATGTAAACGATACCAATCTTAATGTAGTATAACAAATAATTTCAAATATTTTTATTTGTTGTTTATATAAAAAAATGAAATGGAAAAAGATAGAAAAAGCGGGAGAATAAGGAGGAGAAACACGAGAGTAGGGTTAAATTTTTATTCAAGCAATGTACTATATAAGCAGAGAATATATTAGCAAAATCAACTATTCTCTCTATTAAGTATGTTAATTACTTTATTGAATTCCCATTCCTTAAAGTTAAACGAGACCATTTATTATTTGACAAAAAAGATATTTCAGACAGTAAATACCTTCTACCAAATTATTTATAATAAGTAGGAGGTACTGAGGTTTAGACATATAGTCAATTAATGCTGGTTACATACAGAAATCAAAAAGCCTTATTCAATTTAATGAATAAAGCTTTTTGAAGTCATTTCAAAATTAACTCGCAGGTAAAGCCTCCTCGGCTTCTTTATTAGCTTTCTCTAAATCTGCCGCTTTTCTATCTTCGTTACGGGTAAATTCTTGATAAGTTGTCAATTGTTCAAAAGGTCTTGGACCAATCAAACGCTCTAAATCACTTTGAAAAAGAACCTCTTTTACCAATAATTCCTGAGCCAAAATTTCCAATTTATCTTGTTTATCACTCAATAAAGCCCTTGTACGCTCATACGCTGAAGCAATAATTTTACGAGCTTCTTCATCAATTTCACGAGCAGTTTGTTCTGAATATGGTTTATTAAAATTATATCCATCACCCCCTTTCGAATCATAAAACGAAACGTTCCCCAATTTGTCATTCATCCCGTAAACCGTTACCATACTGTAAGCCAATTTGGTAATTCGTTCTAAGTCATTTTGAGCGCCCGTTGAAATTTTTCCGAAAATAATATCTTCCGAAACTCTTCCACCCAAGGTTACACACATTTCGTCAATTAATTGTTCGGTACGATACAAAAATTGTTCTTTTGGCAGATACTGAGCGTAACCCAGAGCGGCAATACCACGTGGTACAATCGTTACTTTCACCAATGGATTTGCATGTTCCAAGAACCAACCAGCCACTGCGTGACCCGCTTCGTGGTAGGCAACAATTTTCTTTTCTTCTGGTGAAATCAATTTATTTTTCTTCTCCAAACCACCAATTACTCTATCCATTGCCTCTTGAAAATCGTGCATATCAACGGCGGTCTTATTACGACGTGCCGCAATCAAAGCCGCTTCATTACAAACGTTAGCAATTTCAGCACCCGCAAAACCTGGGGTTTGAGCCGCCAATTCTTTTGGGTCAATATCAGCGGCTAATTTCAAAGGTTTTAGGTGTACTTTGAAAATCGCTTCACGACCAATAATATCTGGTTTATCAACCGAAATAGTTCTATCGAAACGTCCTGGACGCAATAAAGCTGGATCTAAAACATCTGGACGGTTGGTTGCTGCCATGATAATAATTCCAGAATCTGTTCCGAAACCATCCATTTCAACTAACAATGAGTTCAGAGTATTCTCACGCTCATCGTTTGAACCTGGCATTGCACCACGTCCACGAGAACGACCTACGGCATCAATTTCGTCAATAAAAATAATACACGGTGCTTTTTCTTTGGCTTGTTTAAACAAATCACGCACACGAGCCGCACCAACACCTACGAACATTTCCACAAAATCAGAACCTGATAATGAGAAGAACGGAACACCCGCTTCGCCCGCAACAGCTCTTGCCAAAAGGGTTTTACCCGTTCCTGGAGGGCCTACTAATAAAGCTCCTTTCGGAATTTTACCTCCTAAATCCGTAAATTTCTTTGGTTGTTTCAAAAATTCAACGATTTCCTCGATTTCTTCTTTGGCTTCGTCAAGTCCTGCAACGTCCTTGAAAGTGGTTTTCACCTTTGCATCACCATCAAACAAAGTTGCCTTTGAACGACCAATATTAAAAATTTGTCCACCCGGGCCACCTGCTCCACCCATGCGGAAAAACATAAAATAAATGGCTACGAAAAACAAGATAAAAAATCCTGGTCCCATCAAGAATTCTAAAATGCCGTAACGCTCTTCTGCGGTAGGGGTCACACGTTCTGGACGTGGAATATCTTTCTGTAATTCATTCAACTCTCTCACAAAATCATCCGACGAGATAATTTCTTTCTCGAAATGTGGGCCTGCATTCTGATTCACAACCGCATTTGGTTGCTCGCTTAACTCTTGACGGTACTTATCCAAAAAATCTTTTTTAAGGGTAATCTCTACAACCTCTTTTCCTTTCAGAATGGCCAGTTTAGAAACTTCTTTATCCAAAATCATTTGTTCATACTTTGCTTGATCGACCTTTGGGAGGACATGAGTCTTGCTCAAAAAGTAAATGCTAATCAAAGCAATCACCAATCCTATTACTAACCAACCTTGAAAACCATTACCAGGGGTAGTCGAACGACGTTTCGGAAAGCCCTGTGGTTTGTTATCTTCACTATTATTTTCTGCCATTTTTATATAAGTAATTTTTGAGGTGTTAGGTTTTGTATAATTTGAAAATAAATTAATCTAAAAAAAATATTTTCAAATTAACGCATTTTCAAACTGTTTTAGATTGCCTCAAATCTGTTTCTAATTAAAACGTACTGATTAATAATTTTGTTTCCTACCTTGTTTTTTCATGAGGAATGGTAAGATTGAATTTTAAGTGGAAATTTTAAATGATGAGTTATGAATGATAAACGATGAATATTTTTTTTCATATTGAAAATGTTAAATAACACTAAAATAACCTCATTTAAAGGACTTATTTGCTCAAAATTTTACTCCCAATCAGAGTTACTCTTCTTCAATGTAAGTAAATTCCGCATCTCCCCACAATTCTTCTAATTTATAAAATTCACGACGGTCTTTTTTGAAAACGTGAACAATTACATCGTAGTAATCGACCAGAATCCATTCACGATTTGCTTTTCCTTCGGTGCTACGTGGATGGTTGCGAGTTGCTTCCCAAACTTCCTTATCAACAGATTCTGCAATTGCCTCAACTTGCGTGTCGGACGTACCAGATGCCACCACAAAATAATCCGTGAAAGCATTTTTAACATTTCTCATGTCCATCACCACAATATTGGTTGCCTTTCTTTCCTGCATACCCTTCACCACCAATTGGCTAAGTTCTTCTGAACTAATATCTCTTTTTGTTTTTACTTCTGTCATTTAATTAATTATGAATCAAGAATTTTTAAAATGATGCTCTAAAAATTTAATTTTTGTATTCTCACCTAATATTAGCAATGATATTTCTAATATTGCAGTAATATAAAGATAAAATTTCGGACTATAAAATTACACAATAACCTTGTACAATATTCAACCCAATACATTATTTACTGGCAAATTGATAAAATATCTGCCAAGCTGTCATTCAACTAACGATATTGCGGTTCAAATGATTCAGTCAGAGAACATGGTTTTTGAAGGAACGGTCATAATTTCCGATAATCAAACGGCTGGTCGAGGGCAAAGAGGCAACACTTGGGAAGCAAGTACGGGAGAAAATTTAACATTTTCGCTCATACTTAAACCAAATTTCTTGAAAGCCAGTGACCAATTCCAACTAAACGTGGCAGTTTCGATGGGTGTTTTTGATTTTTTAGGTGAATTTATTGATGAAAATCTCTCTGTAAAATGGTCGAATGATATTTATTACGGAGATAAAAAAATGGGCGGTATTTTGATTGAAAATTCTTTGCAAGGCTATCAAATTGGGCATTCAATTATCGGAATCGGACTGAATATTAATCAAGTAAAATTTACTAATTTACGAGCAACTTCTCTACGAAATATTACCCAAAATCCATTAAAATATGACCTATCTGAGATGTTGAAAAAGCTGTTAGAAAACGTTGAAAAAAATTACCTAAAAATCAAGAATAATGAATACAAATTCTTGAAAATCAAATATTTATCTAATTTATTTAGGTTTCAAGAATATCATTATTACCGAAGCAATGGACAGCAATTTTCAGGGCAAATTGTAGGGATTGATGAGACTGGAAAGTTAGGCATTGAAACGGATGGAAATGTAATTTATTTTGATTTTAAAGAGGTGGAATTTGTAATATAATTTCGTTAAAATCAATTATATTTTTAGATAATGATAATGTAAAGGTAAAGTCACCTTTTTCAAGTTCTGGAAAATTTTCGGCGTAAGAATTTCCAAATATTCATTAGTCAGTATTTTCTAAAAATTCTTTTTCGTACTCCGATAATGAATCTATTGTTCCAAAACACAAGACAGCAAATCGTGAAAACGTTGTTTGTGCATTGGAATAGAGGTTCTGGGATGTTAAAATGTCATCATTTTCTGCCAATTTCAACGTATGACAATTTATCATTGGAGTTTATTATTACTCTCCCTTCACCACATCGAAAAAATAAAAAAATGGCAAAGCTACTTCGTAACAAGTACATAATTCTGTGATAAAATGTTTTGAGGTAACCACTTCATCACTAAAATTTTTACTAACGATGTACTGTTTCAATTTCAATAATTCAATATTCGGATTATCAGCATCGTAGCCTTTGGGTGGGCGTACTAATGCATCGCCAGAGAGTTTGCCAAATAAATCTACAAATGGTTTTTTGTTGAGTATACTATTGAATTCGGAACCATTGTAGTCAATTTCTTGCCTAACTTTGCTTAATAAATCGGGTTCTGGTTGCCAGATTCCACCCCCCATAAAACTCTCGCCAGGTTGAATGTGCAAGTAAAAAGGGTATTTTTTATAATCAGGAGCTCTTTCTATCAATGAGCTGATATTATTTTTATAGGGGCTTTTATCTTTCGAGAAACGAATATCACGGTAAATTCGGGAAGCATATTTCTTCAAATCTTTTTCATGAATCGGTTCAATTTTCCTGATTTCTACCAACAATTCTTCCATAAAACTAAGATAATTTGCTTTTGCCACTTCGTATCGAGGTTTATTTTGTTCAAACCAAGGCTTGTTATTGTTTTCTTTTATTTCCTTAAAAAAGTTTAAGGTCGATTGTTGTATCATGATTTTAGGATTTTACTTTGTTACTTCCACCATCCACATTAAAGAATAAGCTGTTGAAAAATATTGTTTTGAGTTTATTACTTTCAGGCCCACTTTCGTAAAATAGTTTGCGTATTCATGCGTAGGAATCCACTCGCCAATAAACGCTCGTCCGCTGGGTTTCAGCACCCTCGCAATTTCTAAACAGGCTTTTTCTTGTCCATCTTTTTCATCAATATTATGAATACAAAACATAGAAAGCACAACGTCTATTGAGTCATTGGCAAAACTCAGGTTTCGAGCATCTTCATTTTTGATTTCTACTTTATCGCTCACACCCTCTAAAACTGCATTTTGGTAGGCATTTTCGATTGAATTATCAGAAAGGTCTTCGGCTCGCCAAATATCAATGCCGTAAGATTTACCCGTTTTCAAGTATTTCGCAGCCCCAATCATGTACAATCCAAGCCCAGTGCCGATGTCTAAAACGGTTTCATCGCCTTTCCAAATAATTTTAGAAAGGATAAAATCTCGCATCATAAACTTTCCTTTGATGCCATAAATGTACATCGAAGTGCCAAGAATGAGTAGTATTAGTCCCGCAAAAATTAACAAATAACTGCTGTACTTCAAGATTAAATTAACGTTAAAATTAAAAATCCTGATAAAGTAGCTATTGCTCCAAAATGAGCATATTTCGCATGATATTTGGGGCATCGAAGCCGTAGTTTGTTTGGTTCATCTTATTTTGTGAGGTAAAGCATTAGGCCAATAACTTGAAGTTTTTGAAATCGCCAATAACTGAAAATGGCTATAGTGAGTTGCCCAACAAAGATGCAAACTTTCCTTAAAAAGAAAAAACGCCAGTAAAAAATTACCAGCGTTTGAATGAGTTATGCAAAATCTAAGGTTTCTTAAAAGCGAGCGCCGCAAACGAATCAAAACTCTGAAAGAAAAAATATCCAATTGTCAGCACCAAAGTACTAATCAACAGGACACGAAGAACAGTTTGTAACTTCATGATTTTGTATTTTTTATTGGTTAGGACGAAAATATTGCATTTTTATTGCACTTTTTTCATAACAAATGTAACGATAATACGGAAAATTTAATAACTTATGGTAATTTATTTTTGTTGAGACAAAGATACAATTTCAATCGTCATTTTATAATCTGATAATCAATACATAACCATGATTGCAGCATTTAAAACACCCGTCGAAAATTTCTTTCATTGGGAAAATACCACGCCCGATAATCTTTATCTCAGTCAGCCCATTGGCAACGAAAATAAGCAATATTCTTTTAAAGAAACGGGCAATCAAGCCCGTAGAATGGCATCAGCTTTGATAGCGTTGAATTTGCCCGAAAAAAGTCATATCGGCATTGTCTCTAAAAATTGTGCTCATTGGATAATTTCTGACTTAGCAATTGCGATGGCAGGACATATCTCTGTGCCTTTTTATGCCACTTTAGTTGCCGACCAAATTAATCAGGTATTGGTTCATTCAGCATGTAAAGTACTATTTGTGGGAAAGTTAGATTCTTGGAAAACAATGAAAGACGGCATTCCTCAAAGTGTGAAATGTATTGCCTATCCAAGTTTTTATGAAGGTTGTCCCGCCGCTGAAATGGATGAATGGGACAATATTATTAGCGGTCACGAACCTTTGCAAGAGAATATAAATCCTAAAGACAAAGACCTTTTTACCATTATTTATACTTCAGGCACAACGGGCATTCCCAAAGGCGTGATGCTCACGAATGAATCAGCGATTTCTGCGCTTCATCATACGCAAAAAGAAGTTTCTTTGGATACTGAAAATGCTCGTTTCTTCTCCTATTTACCACTTTGTCACATTGCCGAAAGAAATATTGTCGAATCGGCAAGTTTGGCTACTGGCGGAACGGTTTTCTTCGCCGACACGCTCGAAAGTTTTCAGAGAAATCTACAAGAAGCCATGCCAACGCATTTTTTGGCAGTGCCAAGAATTTGGACGAAATTTCAACAAGGGATTTTGGCAAAAATGCCCCAAAATAAATTAGATTTATTATTAAAAATTCCTTTCGTGAAAGCCGCAGTAAAAAGTAAAATCCAGAAAGGATTAGGACTATCCGAGGCAAAAGTGATTCTGACGGGTGCGGCTCCAATGCCACCCAGTTTATTGGATTGGTATAAAAAATTAGGCATTACGATAAGAGAAGCCTATGGAATGTCGGAAAATGTGGGTGCACATTCGATGATGCCCGCTGACGCCGTGAAAAGTGGGACAGTGGGAAAACCCTACCCAAAAGTGGAAACTCGAATCCATCCAGAAACGGGTGAAATTCAGATGAAATCTCCTTGGAATACGATTGGATATTACAAAGAACCCATTTTGACCGAAGCACTTTTACAGGAGGGTTGGCTTTGTACGGGTGATATGGGCGAAATTGATTCGGAAGGATATTTGAAAATTACGGGTCGGGTAAAAGATATGTTCAAATCTGGAAAAGGGGAATATATTGTGCCTTCGCCCATTGAAAATATGCTGTCGGTCAATCCCATTATTGAGCAAGTTTGTGTAGCAGGAGCAGGTTTGCCCCAACCCGTAGCGTTGATTGTCCTTTCGGATATTGGTAAAAATATGGAAAGACAATTATTGATTGAAAGTTTGGAAACGACGTTGAAAAGGGTAAATCCAAGTTTTAAAAACTATGAAGCCATCAAAAATGCAATCGTCGTAAAAGGTGGTTGGACAGTTGAAAATAATATGCTCACGCCAACCATGAAAATCAAGCGAAATATCGTGGAAGCGCACTATAAAGCACAAATGGAACAGTGGGGGGAATTAGATGAAGCAGTAATTTTCGAATAGAGTAGCATATTTAGCGAACAATCCCTGATAGAAAAGTACAATTCTATCAGGGATTTTTTGGTATTTTGTAATCTAATTTTAGGCATATTCAATTATAAATTTGACGTTTCCCGCTTTATAATTCAAAAATCATTAATCTCCTTTTTCCCATGCAATTATCGAAAAAATTACGCTTTGGAATTCCTGCAACGCTCCTCGGAATCGCCTTATTTTCAATGGCTTATCAAAATACTTCCACCAGCCATTTTATCAATCATTACGTTGATTCGTTGATGACGGAAGCCCAAAAACGTTTACCCGAAAATTCGTTGGTAGGCATTAAAATGGCAGAGGGTTTAGTAGTAAAAACTTTCGCCACTGAACCCATGCTGATGAATCCGACTGATATTGAAGTGGATGCTCGTGGGCGGGTTTGGGTATTGGAAGCCTATAATTATCGCCCTGCCATTAACGGAAATCCAACTAAAAAAGAAGGAGACAGAATTGTGATTTTGGAAGATAAAGACGGCGACGGAAAAGCGGATGAAAGCAAAATTTTCTATCAAGATAAATCGCTGAATGCACCTTTGGGAATTGCCGTTTTGGGGAACGTTGTCATCGTTTCGCAAAGTCCTTACGTGTGGAAATTAACCGATACAGATGGCGACGATAAAGCAGATAAAAAAGAAATTCTATTTCAAGGCATGGAAGGTGAACAACACGACCACGGAATGCACGCTTTTGTGTTTGGTCCCGATGGGAAACTGTATTTCAACTTCGGAAATGAGGGAAGACAACTGAAAGATGCCCAAGGAAATATTGTAAAAGACCAATTTGGCAAAGAAATTTCGCCTAAAAATTATCAAGAAGGCATGGTTTTCCGCTGTAATTTGGACGGTTCGGAAGTGGAATGTCTGGGCAATGATTTTAGAAATAATTATGAAGTAGCCGTTGATTCTTACGGTACAATGTGGCAGTCGGATAATGATGATGATGGGAATAAAGGCGTGAGAATTAATTACGTGATGGAATACGGAAGTTTTGGCTATAAAGACGAAATTTCGCACGCTTCTTGGAACGTAAATCGTACCAATATTGAATCAGAAATTCCTTTACGTCATTGGCATTTGAATGACCCCGGCACGATGCCAAACTTGCTACAAACGGGTTCTGGTTCACCTACGGGCATGATTGTGTACGAAGGGTCGCTTTTGCCAAAAACTTTCCAAGGTCAAATGATTCACTGCGAACCTGGGCATAATGTGGTTCGCTCCTACCCCGTTCAGAAAGCTGGTGCGGGCTATTCGGCCGAGATTGTGAACATCATGAAACAAGAAAATGACCAATGGTTTCGTCCTGCCGATGTGTGCGTTGCGCCCGATGGTTCGTTAATTGTGGCGGATTGGTACGACCCAGGCGTGGGCGGACACCAAGCAGGCGACCAAGTGCGTGGACGTATTTATAGAATTGCGCCCGAAAATACGCCTTACAAAGTACCCACCATGGATTTATCAACGCCTGAGGGGGCGGTTGCTTCTTTGCAAAGTCCCAATTTGGCAACTCGATATTTGGCTTGGGAAGCTTTACAGAAATTTAGCAAAACGGCTGAAAATGAGTTAGTTAAATTATACAATTCAGAAAATCCACGGATGAAAGCACGAGCTTTTTGGGCTTTGAGTAAATTAATTGACGGTAAAAAATATACAGAATTAGCTTTAGGAGATGCAAATCCAGACATTAAAATGGCAGGAATTAGAGCGGCTCGTCAGTTGAAATTGGACGTGATTTCTTATCTAAAACCGCTTGTGAATAGTCCAGACCCACAAATTCGCCGTGAATGTGCCATTGCTTTACACGGAAATAAATCAGCCGAAGCGGCTGAACTTTGGGCAACTTTAGCCACGCAACACGATGGGAAAGACCGTTGGTATTTGGAGGCTTTGGGCATTGGTGCTTCCGAAAATTGGGATGCTTGTTTTGCCGCTTATCTCAAAAAAGTAGCTGACCCAACGCAAACCTTGTCAAGTAGAGACATTGTGTGGCGAGCCAGAACCAACGAATCCGTAGAGTTTTTGGCAAGATTAGCGACTGATTCAAAAACGGATTTGAAAGACCGTTTAAGGTATTTCAGAGCCTTTGATTTTAACAAGGGCAAATCAAAATCTGAAATACTTTTGGCAATGCTGAAAGGCAATTCTGCCGAACAAAATCAAATTAATCAATTGGCTTTGAGTTCATTAGATGTTGATTTTGTGAAAACTTCGCCCGTGGCAAAAGCGGCTCTCAAAAACTTAATGCTTAATTTACAAGGAAAACCGTATCTGGAATTGCAGGATAAATATTTGATGCCCGAAGAAAACCCAAGGCTTTTATCCATGGTTTCAGCGGGACAAAATATCAGAGAATCATCCGAAATTCTCATCAAATCGAATGAAGGTTTGGCTTTGGTGAAACAAGTGATAAATAATCCAAAACAAGAGGCGTTGGCGATTAAATTAATGGAAGGCATTCGTGGAAATGGTAGTAAAACGTCCTTGGATTTGTTGCAATCGGTGATGTTTGATAAAACTAAATCAATGCCAATGCGTAGAGAAGCCACACGGTTTTTGGGTGGAAGTATGAGCGGTGAGGATTTTGTTTTGACTTATTTAAAAGAAGGCAAAATTCAGAAAAACTTCATTCCTGTGGCGGTGGACGGGGTTAGCCGAGCTTGGAGGCGAAATGTGAGAACGGAAGCGACTAAATATTTAGGAAACGTTACGAACAGCACCAAAAGTAAATTACCACCTATATCCGAGTTAGTTGCCATGAATGGCGATGCCAAAAAAGGCGTTGAAATATTTGCCGCCAACTGTTCAGTTTGCCACCAAGTGAACGGAGAAGGCATGGATTTTGGTCCAAAACTGTCTGAAATCGGCTCGAAATTAGGGAAAGATGGGCAGTATTTAGCCATCATGTATCCCGATGCGGGCATTGGTTTTGGCTATGAAGGTTGGGAATTGAAAATGAAAGACGGCTCAGTATTAAACGGCATTATTTCTTCAAAAACCGAAACCGATTTAGTGCTTAAAATGCCAGGAGGAATTGTTCAAAATCTTAAAACCAGTGCAGTAAAATCCATGAAAATGATGCCAAATTCAATGATGCCAACGGGTTTGATGGATGGTATGAGTAAAGAAGAAGCGGTGAATTTGGTGGAATATTTGGCTGGGTTGAAGCGGAGGTAATTTTGTATTTTTGGGTAAATGAAAACGGATTTCAAGGCTCTTTTTTGAGGTTGAAATCCGTTTTTTGTTTTTCCGTGCTAAGGGACGGGGTGGTTCTATCGACAAAGGAAGGAAACACCTTTTGCAAATTTGTTCAGTAGCAAATGTTTACAATTTAGAATTAATATTTAAACCACCCATATATCACTACTATACATGAAATGACCCAATTGAAAAAGAGAATAAAGTTTATCACGATAAGCGTATTTAATAAAGGTATGTTGTGTTCAAATATCCATGCAATAATTGCCGAGAAAAGGAAGAAACCGTACAGACATATATTCGAAAATTTGAAATATTTATTAATTGTTTCCATGATTTTTCTTTTTTTTTAAAATCCTCTCTGGTAATCATTTCAATTTTTTCTTCTCTGATGATTTTGTATCCGAGGCGAGTATCTCCACTCGACAATTGTCGACAGCAAAAACCATAAGGTTAAATACTTGATTATCAATAATATAGTAATAAAAAAACAGTAGTCCGCTGTGCTGCTACCAGTTGTCGAGTGGGGACACTCGCCACGGATAAAACACTCGGATAACAAATGGAATTTTAGAAAGTATTAACACCAAAATTCAACTTGCTAAGAAAAGGGCAAGAGGATTCATAAAGATTAAGAATCTAATCAATATGATTTATTTTATTACGGGTAAACTCAAATTTGACGACCCACGGTATTCAACATAGACCCATTATAACTACCCAAAAACTTCACAAAGCATCACGTTTTTTCATTCATTTACTAAAAAAATCGTGTGATTTCAGTTATTCACGTATTTTCACATAATTTTGGGTTATATTTTATCTAAAACCACCAATTTTAACTTTGAAAATTTTCCTCCGTCTTCTGCTTTTTTCTCTGCTATTGCCCAACTACTCATGGGCGGTCAATCTTATTTGGGCAGATTATCCCGATGGAAGACTTTATAAAATTGATTTATCCAATCAGTCGCTATTTATGGAAACTTCGCCCAATGTTTGGGTTAATCTGGGAAAGGTCACTGCAATAAATATTAATGAAAATGATTTTCCACCTGTGGTTCGGGTGAATAGTTTTGAGAGTAATTCAGATAAGCAGTCAAGGACGTTTTTGATAGATTGTACGAATCAAGCCTATCGTTTTAGTTTTAAGACCAGAGTGTTGGAACGAATTGATAAGACGTATTATCGTGGGTATAATTGCTTGGCAACTAAATTTATGCGAAAAGATACCCTCTTCAGTTTTGGAGGATATGGCTTTTGGCAAACAACCAATATTCAAACCTTTTTTAAAAATTCCACGAATGAATGGGAGAGTTATTCACCGCAAAATGATGCTCCAAAAGCAATCAATGATGGATTGAATGGCTATATTCCTCAAAAAGACGTTTTCTTCTCTGCCTTCAATACTTTTCATAGTGATTCTGAAAATCAAGGAAAGCCACAAATTGATTATGGCGTTTATGTTTTTTCTTTTAAGGATAAAACTTGGCAAAAAGAAGGAGAAATTGATGCTTCAAAATTTAAAGAATTTGGGCTTGATAAAACGAGACCTTTCACATTATGGACAGGAAAGTATTTTTTGATTAAATATTACGATGTTCCACAAGGGAAAATCCGTCTTGCTGACCCAATCAATAATGAATTATATACATGGACGGACACTAAAAAACTATTCGACAATAAAGTGGAAGACCCTGAGCATGAAATGCTCAGATTTTACTGTTGGCATGACACCTTGTATTTTTATAACTACACTGATAATAAAAATAAAGAAATTAGAAAAATCAGGTTATCAATTAATCAGATTAAGCGAGAATCGGTATCAGTAAGCAATTTTTATGAAACTGGCATGAATTTGAATATGATTTTAATGCTTTCGATGGGCGGTATTCTACTAATTATTGGCGGAATTTATATCTTGAAAAATAGAAAAAAAGACACCCGTAGCACAGAAAATGTGGCAGTCAGTCCATTCAATTCACAAGAACGTATTGTTCTAAAAGCGTTAATTGAACATTATGAAAACGGTGGTCTTGAAAATCAGGAAATACATGAATTGTTAAGAATAACCCATAAAACATCCGAAAATCAGCGAAAAATAAAAAATGAATTTATCAGATCACTCAATGCCAAATTAATGGTTATTTACGGTATTAACGAAAGCGTTATCCGTACTCCCACGGATTTAGATAAACGCTTTTTTAGGCATGAGTTAAACAAAGAAGCGTTCGATATTTTGAAAGGGGATTTTTTGTAGCTGAAGTGAAAGTATTAAGAGCAAACTGACTGTAACTCACTTTTTATACCTACTTACAGCCACTTTGCTAAGAAATTACGTCAAAAATCCATGACACAACCGAAAGATTAATCCATGATTCGGTTGAAATGGACGCTCTTTTTGTCTAATCAATATTTCTTCTATATTTTTGTCAAAACAACAAAAAACTCCCCATGACTCATCAAGCCCTGTACGATTCTTTAAACGAAAGTAGTCAATATCTTCTCAAAGTTTTCTCGGTTTTTTATGGAGGAATTAATGGTGCGGGGGAATTTTCATCTTTCCTTTCAAAAATGAAAATTAAAGATGAAGACGGTAAGGCTTTTAATTCTACTTCGGGGGCAGTAAATCGTGATATACTTATCAAAAAAGGCATTTTGGTAAATATTCAATACCAAGGAGGTATTCAATTTAAAGATCATGGGTTCAAAGAATTTCTTACGCAAAAATTATCGCAAGAACCTGATTTTAAGGATATTATAGAAAAAATAAAAACGGAATATCCGACGGGTAGCGCCAATCGTTGGTATTACGATAATACCTATGCAGAGCGTAAAGTTCGTGATTTCAGAATAGCCATTTATAGTAATGATGTTAAATATATTACCGATATTCACAAAAATACTCCTGATGAATTCTATGCTCAATTGTTTGTGGAGGCTCATTATTATGGTTGGGGTTATCAAAATTTGAAACCATATCCTACCTCAGTTGCCCAAGCCGTGTTGACCGCAATCACCGCTCAAAAACTTACGACTTGGCAAGCAATTGATGAATATTTAGACTTTTGGGTGGAATGTAAGTTGCCCAAAAATTCAACGTATGAATACCGTATCATGACGATTCAGTTTTTAAAAGGCGAAATCAAACCCTTGGAAAAATCGCTCAAAAAAGCCATCGCATTGGACTACAGCCAAACGGCAATGTGGGGTTTGGTTGAGGTGATGAACGGGAGGTACGAAGAGGCAATAAAAATCTACGAAGAATCCATTAAATCTTGGAAAAAATGGATGAATAAAAAGAAAGGTTATCCTTCTGAATGGTCGATGGTGGGTTATGCGATGGCTCTGGCCAAAACCAACGAAAGCAAATTATTGAGTTTTTATGAGGAGTATTTGAAGTATGCTGAAAAGAATTTTCACCCCGACCAACAGAAATATGTACTGATGATGGGTTCGTTGTTTTATTTCTTCAAAAATCAAGATAGCGCTGCGGTACATAGTTTGGCAAGACAAAATTTTAATCCAGAATACACCCTCAGCAGCTACGTTTTCTTGTGTCTTTCTTCCAATATTCCCAAAGCTCCTTTTGAAAAAAATCAGGTCAAGGATATTTTAGAAAAGGCCCAAACCTGCGGGTTTAAATTGATTGAACGTGAAGCCCTTTTTCATATTCAATGTAAAGCTGATATTAGCGGAGGACTGTCCATATCTCAGGCAGAACGCTTGGCAGAATTGAATCAATCCATTGGTAATGAAGCACTTGGCAATCTAATTCCTGCCATTGAAGATTGGGAACGAAGCCTTACGGTTTTGGTATCATTGGCGGATTCACTCGAAAATAAAAAGGGTGGAAATGGCAACGAAATAACCGTTCGTTTGGCTTGGATTGTTGATTTTAAGTCGAAAAATCTGCAACCTGTTGAACAAAAATTAGGCAAAACAGGCTGGACGGCTGGGCGAAACATTGCCTTGAAACGTTTTCCAAACAATGATATAGATTTTGCCAGTCCACAAGATTATAAAGTGGCTCGTGTCGGGCTTGAAGAAGAGCAATATTCTTCTGGTTGGGGCAGTTATGGTAGCACGGTGTATAGTTTTAATTGGGATGAAAGCCTGCCACATTTAATTGACCATCCCTATCTTTTCTTGGGTGGTGCTGCGTCTTTGCCCCTTTCCTTGGTGAAAGGCGATGTTTCTTTGCAGATAAAACAAGATAAAAATAGTCTTCAAATTGGCTTCGATAATAACTTTGATAATGTTGGAACTTTCATCGTAAAAGAGACTGCCACACGGTATAAAGTCTTTGAAATCACGCCTTTGCATCTAAAAATTCAACAGAGTTTTGGCGGTAAAAAATCGTTGAGTATTCCATCTTCTGGTAAGGATAAATTGTTAAAATCCTTAGCTCCTTTGTCCAAGCAAATTGCCATTCAGAGTAATCTTGACGAGCAAATCGACAATATGCCTGCTGTAAAAGCCGATACTCGGATTTATGCCCTTTTGAATCCTTTGAATGATGGTTTTCACCTTGAATTATTCGTAAAACCATTCGGGTCAGAAGCTCCGTATATCAAACCTGGCAAAGGTTCAGAGAACATTATTGGCACGGTGAAAGGCGTTCGTTCGCAGACCAAACGAGATTTGAAAAAGGAGTTAAAATCCTTGAAAGAAGTCGAAGAAATGTGCCCTACACTCATGGAAACATCGGGTAAAACTTACGAGTGGATGTTGGATACCGCCGAGGATTGTTTGGACGTAATGATTGAATTGGAAGAACCCAAACGCAAGGATAAATTGGTGATAGAATGGCCCAAAGGTCAGAAGTTGAAGTTGATGGGTAATATTAATTTTGAAACTTTAAAAATGAATATTACCAGTAAAAATAATTGGTTTGAAGTATCTGGCGAGGCAAAAGTGGATGATGGGTTAGTTTTATCCCTTAAAGAATTACTCCTAAAACTAAACGGTGATAGCAATTTTGTGGAATTATCGGACGGTCAATTTGTGGCAATTACCGAAAAACTCCGCAAGTACCTCCAAACGATGCGGGCGGTTTTAGATGATAAAATGCGAGGTAACATATTGGCTTCGAGTACCTTAGAGGAATTGTCTGACGAAGTAAAAAACTTCAAAGCCGATAAAGCATGGAAAGAAAATATCCAACGCTTGAAAGATGTGCGTTCGGTTAGGGCTGAAATTCCGAGTACCTTTCAGGCAGAATTACGTCCTTATCAGGAAGAGGGTTATCAATGGCTTTCGCAACTTTCGCATTGGGGCGTTGGGGCGTGTCTGGCAGATGATATGGGTCTTGGAAAAACGATTCAAGCTTTAGCCATTTTGTTGCAAAGGGCTGAACAAGGTCCGGCTTTGGTGGTTGCCCCGTTGAGCGTTTGTAGAAATTGGGAGAAAGAAGCCCTTAGATTTGCCCCGACTTTGAACCTAATTTTATTTGCTGGAAATGCCCAAGAACGCAAAGAATTATTGCAAAATGCGAGCGGATTTGATGTGGTAGTGGTGAGTTACGGATTACTCCAAACCGAAGAAGAATTATTCAAACAAACCAAATTTTCGACCATACTTTTGGATGAAGCTCAGGCGATAAAAAACCGTACTACAAAACGCTCAAAAACAGTGATGGCTTTGGATGGCGATTTTAGAATAATCACTACGGGAACACCCGTTGAAAATCATTTAGGTGAATTGTGGAATATTTTTAATTTCATCAACCCAGGATTGTTGGGAAGCCATGACAGTTTTAATGAAAGATTTGCCATTCCGATTGAAAAAAATAATAGTTTGGAACGGAGAAAAGCCCTTCAAAAATTAATTAAACCTTTCATTCTGAGACGAAAAAAGAACCAAGTATTAGACGAATTACCCGCAAAAACCGAAATAGTTTTGAACGTACAAATGTCAACCGAAGAACGTTCATTTTACGAATCTGTCCGACAAGATGCGCTTCATCGCATTGAGTCGGATGCGGGAGCTGTGCAAGATAAACGTTTTAGGATTTTGGCAGAATTGACCCGTTTACGTTTGGCATGTTGTCATCCAAAATTAGTAAATCCCGAAATTCCATTGAATAGTTCTAAGTTGGAATTATTCGGGGAAATTGTAGAAGAACTCATTGAAAATAAACATAAAGCCCTGGTTTTTAGTCAATTCACGAAGCATTTGGCGATAATTGAGGAGTATCTAAATGCTCAGAATATCAAGTACCAATACTTAGACGGTAGCACACCAGCCAAACAACGACAAGAAAGAATTGATGATTTTCAGCGAGGAAATGGCGATATTTTTCTAATAAGTTTGAAGGCAGGAGGCACAGGATTGAACCTCACCGCCGCCGACTATGTAATTCACCTCGACCCGTGGTGGAATCCTGCGGTGGAAGACCAAGCCACCGACAGGGCTCACAGAATGGGGCAACAACGCCCAGTAACCGTGTACCGATTTGTAACCGAAGACAGCGTAGAATCCAAAATCTTGAAACTCCACGAAACCAAGCGAGATTTGGCCGATGGATTATTGGAAGGGTCAGAAGGCAGTGGAAAAATGTCTGCCGAACAGTTGATGGATTTGATTCGGGAGCGTTAGACAATAAAAATTTTCTATGGAACACAACGGAACAAAAACCTTTTATGCAGAAAGCAAAACTG
>JBBAKY010000065.1:0-20624 GCA_040403295.1 Arcicella sp. | reverse complement strand
TTGAGCAAAAAAATCAAGCAAATGCAGGAAAATATTGATTGGGAAGTATTTCAAAATAATTTTCCATCGGATAATTCAGCAGAATTACTGGATAAATTGGAGGCTTATTTATTATCAAGACCGCTGTCAAATCCACAAAAAACGATGATTTTAAGCAAATCAGAAGGGAAAACGGGCATAAGTTTAATTCAAAATATGGCTCAAAGTATTGCCTCATTGCCTGAATATCAGTTATGTTAGATTTTTTAAATTTTATTTGCAATCATGTTGCAACTGTGTTACTTTTGCAACATGATTACATCTGCAAAACATACGCACGATAACAACAATATTGAAAAGGTCGGATTTTATCTTTCCTTAATTTGTGCTATTCACTGTATTGCAACGCCAATTTTAATTACGCTTTTACCATTTTTAGGGAGTAGTTTTGTCAGCGATCATTCGTGGGAAATCTGGTTTATTGGGGGAAGTTTAATGTTGGCGGGCGTACTTTTATGGAGTGATTTTCGTAAACATCACAACCCTTTGCCTTTGTATTTATTAGGAGGAAGTATGTTTGTAAAAGTATTAGAAATTATTTGGTTGGGGCATCAATTCGAGTTTTTAACGGGAACCTTAGGAGCATCGTTGATTGCTTTGGCCTATTATTTCAACTGGAAATATAAGAAAGATTGTAGTTGCTAATTTTATGGTAAAATATATTAAAAACCCTCTTAATATTGAATTTAGAGGGTTTTTATGTTAAAAATTAACGCCCAATCGAACCGCCATTCGGTTTAAATTATAGGTAGTTTCATTAGAATATGGATATTCATTGATACCGCTTTGTGTTTTAGTGTTGAAGTTATTGTGTTTATAGGCTACACTGAAAATAAAGTTAGCATTGCCACCCGTTGGAATCAAAAAACCAACCATTGGATTGAGACTTAATCCACCATTAATTTGCTGATTTGCGGATACTTTCTCATTCAACCACATAAAACCATACCCAGCATCAATGCCCGCAAAAGTTTTGACTTTCTTGGATTTTGAATCGCCCGATGAAACCCGAACACCCAAAGAAATAGGAACAATTTGATAATTACTAAACCAATCAACGCCCACCGTCGCTCCGACCGACAGATTCTTATAAACTTTTAATCCATTGTAGGTTTGAAGCATGAATTTTGTGGACGCTTCTACCGGTTGGCTATAATTGCCACTATAACTTATTTGATAAGATTTGCCAAAAAGAAGGCCTAATTCTGTATAATTGACGTACTTGTCTTTTACAAAGCTTTTCCAATTGCTTTTTGGGTTTTTGTCTTGCGTGTACGCAACCGTGCATACAAGCGAGCATAAGAGAATAAATATTTTTTTCATATTGTGTAACCCGATACTTCCGCACCGGAATGAAATAATTATTACTTAATTTTTAACTCTACCAAGCGTTTAAAACGCTTGGTAGACCTTATTCATCTTAAAAATGAATATAACTTCGATTTGTTTTAATGCCTTATCGTCCAGCATCAGGTTACAGACTTGCCTTCACCGAAATCTTACTCAACAACTTCAAACTGTTCGGATTTGAGTAATCGTACTGATATAAACCGTCTTTCCCAATCAACATCAATGTATTGTTCAGCGGAATAACATCGTAGGCATTCATATCCTTAAAATGTTGTAATTGCTTAATATCCAAAGGCTTATTGGCATCAAAAGTTTTTAATCCGCTTGTGCCTTCACAGATAAATAACTTTTTATTATCAATCCCCAATCCATGTGGACTCTCCATCGGATAGCTTTTTAAGAGAACTGGACTCGCTAAATTCGAGACATCAATAACGTCTAATTGATTGGCAATTGCTCCGCCACAACGGGAAAAATTATTGACCGAACGAAGTGTTACATAGGCAATGTCATTCTCAACCACCACAGGGTCACAGGCACGGGCGTGGTCGAGGCGGGCGAGATAAGTGGGAAGATTTGGATTTTTATTATCCCAAATCTGCACGCCCGTACTTGTTCCCAAAAATAATTTGTCTTTGTACGGAAAAATGGTTTCGATACCAAAACCTAAATTCAAATATCCAATATACGCTGGTTGTGAGGGATTTTGAAGGTTAAAAAGTTTCATATCAGTGGCTGTAACAGCATATATACGGTCATTGACAATGGCAAAACGAGCGGTTGAGCCACTCACGCCATTGGTAGTTGGAGAGGTTGATTTAACGCTCGAAGAACCAAAACTTGCAGCATCCCAAAAAATACCACCATTTCCAGTATAAATTGGAGATTGTTGTTCGCAAGCTACTTCTTGGGTTGTGGTGTACATTCTATACCTCGAATCATAAATGGTTTGGTCATTGGTATTATAATTCCACCAAAGCCCATCCACTTGTCCATTGATAAAAATATCTTTTGTTCTTGAAACCTCCTTCACAGCATTGGGATTACTGATGTCGATTGCTATAAAATCGGTATAACTATCGGCGTATAAAATATTTCCCTTCACGGCAATATCCACATTTCCCAAAATTGAAATAAACGAAACTGCCTTTGGCGAAGCTGGATTTGAATTGTCGATAATATGAATTCCTTTCTTTATTTCATTGATAAACAGGTAGTTATCTTTTACATAAATTTTCCCAGGGTTTCCTAAATCTTGTGCGGGAAGCGTTTTTATCCCACTTCGCAATTCACTCAAAGTTACTCTGACCGATTCCGTACCTCTATACGTTACGGTTTGAACGCAATTGTCTTTGCATGAGACAAAAGCAGTGGCCAACGCTGCCATCAGGAGCGTGCTAAATAGATTTTTTTTCATGATATTTAAGATTTAATTGTTTGGAAGAATCATTTGTATTTAAGGGTTGGGAGAAGTTTGCCGATAATTTTCCCATAATCAGCCAAATAAATTGGAAAATCTTTTCCAATTACATCCTTATTTTGATAGAAAACATTGTCATCAATTCGCCAAGATTGCAGTTCTTTTCCTTTCTCTTTTCTCTGAATAAACAACATTCCACCATCCGCACAGCCAGGACAGCCGAAGGCTTTACTTCCTTCTATTGATAATTCAGTTGGAAATTGAGCAATCAGGTTTTTGACTTTATTGTATTCATTATCAGACAGTTGATAGCCTGAAAACAAATAATTTTCTTGATTTTTACAGAATACATTGCTGGTATCTGCGTATAATTTTCCATCCGCAATCTTGTAAATAGCCGAAGCCCTACAACCCCAACCTAAGCTGACTTGTCCAAAAACAAGGTAATCATCAGTTAATGGTTTTGGCGTATCGTCACCTCTAAGACCTTTATTTTTGCAAGCTATCATCCCTAAAATTGTTAGAAAAATGATGATAAAATATGTTTTTTTCATTGGCGTAATTTTATTTAACAAATACTATAAATCCATCATCATAATAGATGAGTTTGCCGTCATTATCTTGATAATATGCTACTGGATACTCATAGGGACTAATTGAATTTTTTGTAGTTACTTTCCAGGCTCTAGTTAAATTTTCTGATTTATTATCAGAACCAATATTGTAGTACCCAAACTCCGCTTTGAAACAACTGTCTTTATAGATAATCGGTCTTCTATTAAATTTTTCAGCACTTTCCAAAAATAATCGTCGTAATTGTCCCAATGTGAGTTTAGGTTTCGTATCAAGATTTGTTCCTTTTGATTGAGTACCTGATAAAGAATTAAACACTTCGTTTTTAAAACTGAAGATTAAATCTCCTGTTAAAATTCTCAATCCATTCGTATATTCTTCAACCCGAATCTTTTTATAATTGACCTTAGCGTAAGGCGGAAACTGCGTTTGAAGCGAATCATCTGAATATTGATAATATCTGAATCTACTATTATCAATATTCTTTTTGAGAAAAAGAATATTGGAGCTTGCAATATCTACTTCTCTAATGCTATGGGCATTTACAGGAATAATTATTCTTTCAATACATCCATTATCCTCTAATAATGATTCAGGTTCAATACTTTCATTCTTCTTACATGACAAAAGAATTATTGAAAAAAGTACGATATTTAAGAAGTTACTTTTCATGATTTATGTATTTATTTATTGATAAACCCCAACACCACCCGAAATTCTAACTCTATCCCAAATTGACTTTTTCTTAGAAACAGGTTTTGGTATTTCGTAATAAGGAGCCTGTTCAATAGGAATAATTATGTTTGGATTCGTTAGTTCAGAATTCACCTTTTTTGTTGCCATGATTGGGCTCATAAAATCAATGGAATCGTTAATAATTCTAACTTTGTTTTCTTTCGCAATAATTTCTGGCTCAATAATTTCCTCTTTCTTTGGGACAAATATTTTTTTGATTTGAGTATTTTCTTTTGGGTTAATAATTAGTTTTTCTTCAGTTTTAAAGGCTGATTTTTCAATTTTTTCATCAGGATTAATAACCTTATTTTCAATGACTTGTACTTGTTTTTTTGCTTCATTGTTACTCATAAAAAGCCATAAACCAACGCCCAAAACAAGGGCTGAAATAGCACCAAAATAATAAGAGTTATTCCCAGATTTTGGTGGAATATTGGTTTCTAAACCCAATTCAATTCTCTCCCAAACTGCCTCCGATGGGGGCAGAGAGGCATCATCAAAGGCTTTTTGCCATTGTTCCTCGAAAGAATTATTTGTCGTATTTTCCATTCCTTATTTTACCGATAAAATACCCTGTAAAATCGCCTTTGCCCGTGAATATTGCGATTTTGATGTGCCTTCTGTAATATTCAACATCTGCGCAATTTCGTGATGTTTATAACCCTCAACCGCAAATAAATTGAATACAGTTCGACAACCTTTGGGTAATTTTTGAATCATTTCAATCAATTCTTGAAAGTGTATTGTCTCAATACCCGATTGATTATCAGACACTTGATTTTCGTATTCTTGCACATCATCCATATCCTGAAAGTGCTTTTGCGAGCGAATTTGGTTGATGGCTGTGTTAATCACAATCCGTTTTATCCAAGAACCCAAGGTACTTTCAGCCCGAAATTTATCCAAATTCTGAAAAACCTTAATGAATCCTTCTTGCAAAATATCCTCAGCTTCCGCTTGATTTTGGACATACCTCATACACACGACCAGCATCCTCCCTGCGTAGGCATTATAGAGCTTGCGTTGGGCATTGCGGTCATTTCGTAAACAGGCTTCTATGAGCTGTGCTTCGGTTTCCAAATTAGAGTTTTGCTACATCATTTTTATAAAGACTCAATTTATAATAAAACGGTTGGAATAAGGTTTAAAATATTTTCTATCTCGATGAATAAATTAGACCACAGATTAGGAGGATTTGACGAATTTACACTGAGACACATAGTCGGATTTTATTTCCACATATAAAAAATCTGTGCAAATCCGTATTATCCGTACAATCTGTGGTCTAACATCATTTATCTTTGCAAATAGATATTTTTGAAATACTCAATGAAACAAGAAATTAGAGATAAATACGAAGTCGTTATTGGCTTGGAAGTACACGCTCAGTTACAAACTGAGAGTAAAATTTTTGCGGCCGATGCTGCCTCTTTTGGTGGGTCGCCTAATACACACATATCGCCTATTACGCTCGGACATCCTGGCACTTTGCCTAAATTGAATCGTCGGGCGGTGGAATATGCCATAAAAATGGGCTTGGCTTGTAATTCGCAAATTACTGAAAATCAATATTTTGACCGTAAAAATTATTTCTATCCTGACCTTCCAAAAGGGTATCAAATTACCCAAGACAAGACGCCAATCTGTATGGGTGGTGGGGTTGATGTAAAACTTTCGACGGGTGAAAAAAGAGTGCGTTTTCATCATATTCACTTGGAGGAAGATGCAGGAAAATCGCTTCATGCCGATGGTTCAACGGATAGTTTATTAGACTATAATCGTGCAGGAACGCCTTTAATTGAAATGGTGACCGAACCAGAGATTAAATCAGCCGAAGAAGCCGCCACTTTTATGTCGGAAGTGCGCAAATTGGTGCGGTATTTGGGAATTTGTGATGGCAACATGGAAGAAGGTTCTTTGCGTTGCGATGTCAATGTTTCGGTAATGTTGGTGGGGAGTAAAGTATTGGGTACGAAAGTTGAAATCAAGAATATGAATTCGATGCGTTTTATTCAGAAAGCGATTGAATATGAGATAGTTAGACAAATAGATGCGGTTGAAAATAACGTAACAATTATTCAGGAAACTCGTAGTTTTGACCCTGCCACGGGAAGAACATCGGGAATGCGTGAGAAGGAAACTCAGAATGATTATCGGTATTTTCCAGAACCAGATTTAGTGCCTTTGGTGGTTTCGGAAGAATGGATTGCATCGGTGAAAAGTCAAATGCCCGCTTTGCCGTGGGAGCTTTTTGAGAAATTTACGAAGCAATATTCCCTGCCAGAATACGATGCCAACGTACTGACGGAAACCCGTGAAGTGGCAGAATATTTTGAGGAAACGTGTCAATTTACCAAGAATTATAAAGCGGTTTCTAACTGGATTATGGGAGCGGTGAAATCATATTTGAATGATAATAACTTAGAAATCAATCAATTAACGGTAAGCCCAGCACGTTTGGGAGCCTTGATAAATTTGATTGACGAAGGTAAGGTAAGTACTTCAACGGCGGCACAACAGATTTTCCCAGAAATGATTACGGATTCTGAAAAAACACCTTTGCAAATTGCCGAAGCCAAGAATCTAATTCAACAAAGCAATACAGATGCTTTACAAACGTTAATTGATGAGGTTTTAGCAAACAATTCAGTGAAAGTTAAAGAATACAAATCAGGTAAAAAAGGTCTTTTGGGGATGTTTATGGGTGAAATTATGAAAAAATCAAAAGGCTCTGCTGACCCGAAAGTTACGACTGAATTATTGCAGAAATCTTTGGAATTGTAGTACGAAAAATACCTCACCCCCAGTCCCTCTCCTTTATGAGAGGGGGAGATATTCGTCCAAATGCTCCCCTCTCATAAAGGAGAGGGGCTGGGGGTGAGGTGAAAATAAAAATATGAAAAAGCTACTTTTAAGCGTAATACTCGCTTTTATAACCACCTTCACATACAGCCAAGTGCTTAATGGTAAGCCAGTTACCATTACTGGCAAGGTAAACAATGTTGTACCCGATAAAAAGGTGTATCTGCAATTTATCAACGGTCGTGGTACGCCCATTACAATGGATTCTGCCAACGTTGGGGCTGATAAATCATTTAAATTTAACACCAATATTATTGATGGCGGAGGCTATTATTTGCTCAATTTCTACGCAATGGAATTGAGTCAAAAAGTTTTATTGATTTTAGAAGGTGGTGAAACTGTTAATGTAATTGCCGATGGAATGGATTTGCCCAGTAAACGAGGTGCTTTTCAGATAATAGGAGATTCAAAAAACATTGAATATTTTAATCGTATTATTAAAATAAATCAAGAATTACAGGCAAAAGTTGAAGTTTGGAATAAACAAGTAGCGGCGGCTCAAGTCAAAAAAGATGAAGCCACTTTACAGAAAATTCAAAGTGATTTTCAAGCAGCACAAGCGGCTAATGTAAACAAAATCAAGGCTTTATTGCCTGAAATGGGAACGAATTTAGTGGCATTGTGGACAGCAGGAAACTTCTTGAATCCAGAAGCGGACTTGGAAACAATGATACAAATTTCGAATAAATTCAAGGCCGAAAAACCAAATTCTCCGAACATTCACATCAAAACTTTTCATCAGCAAATTATGCGTTTGAGAGGTGTTGACGTAGGTTCGGAAGCTCCCGAAATTGCCATGAAAATGCCCAATGACACAACCTTAGCCCTTTCTTCTTTACGGGGTAAGTACGTTTTGATTGACTTTTGGGCAAGTTGGTGTGGCCCGTGTAGAAAGGAAAATCCGAATGTGGTGAGAATGTACTATAAATTCAAAGACAAAGGTTTTGACATATTTTCGGTAAGTCTCGACCAAGAAAAAGATTCGTGGGTAAAAGCAATTGAAAAAGACGGTTTGCCATGGCATCATGTTTCTGACCTACAATTTTGGAATTCTGCCGCTGCCGCTGCGTACGGAGTTCAAGGCATTCCAGCTACATTTTTGTTGGATAAAGAAGGAAAAGTAATCGCAAAATATTTGCGTGGAGAAGATTTAGAGCGGAAGTTGGAGGAGATTTTGAAATAAATTTTGATATAAATAAACGTAGATATTATAAAAACCATTAATTTAGAATTGTAAAATGACTCGACTGGAAGCGCTTGAATCTATGAAAGTTCAAATCTTAGAAATGTTAAACTACCACGCAAAATCTGTTTCTCCTGATAGAATTGATGCTTTATTAGATTTGCTAAACGACGTTATTATTAAAATTGAAGAAGAAAAAAAGAAAAAATAATCATGAAAAAGTTCGATTTACACGAAATGCAAAATAAATTTCATAATTCACAAGATGAAATTGAGCGAATTATGCTTCAAAGGGAATTTTTTCAATATTATGATTCCTTAGAAAAATCTGAACAGTCCGCTATGAAACAAGAAATTAATTTGTTTGTAGATGATTTCATTTTACAAAAACGAAAAGAACTATTAGAATTAGCATAATCCTTAAAACCCTGATAATTTCCAGATTATCAGGGTTTTTTCATGTATTTTTGTGCTCGAAAACTGTCAATTTAAAAAAATATGTACTTAGTCATTGCGAACGCAGTGAAGTAATCTGTTAGCTTACGAGAAATGATATTCAAACTCCATTCCATCAATTCAACAGATTGCCACGCTTCGCTCGCAATGACAAAGCTCAGGTTATAATATCTAAAAACATGAAAGTAGCCATTATTGGAGCTGGAAATATGGGAATGGCCTTTGCCAAATCATTTATCCAGTATGAATTAGTAAAGAAAGAAAATCTTTTTTTGATTGAAAAAAATGCTGAACGTGCCGAAGCCCTTCGCCAAGAAAATGCAGGTGCCGTTATTGACACCATAAATGCCAAAATCGGGGAATATGATTTAATTATTCTATCGGTAAAACCACAAGATTTTGCTTCTCTTCAAGACGAATTACGGGCAGTGATTCAACCTAATCAATTGATTTTGAGTATTATGGCAGGGATTTCGATTGATAAAATTAAATCTACTTTAAATCATAATCTCATCGTGCGAGCCATGCCAAATACTCCCGCACTTTTGGGTATGGGTATGACGGCTTTCTCGGCAGCTGGCGATATTACGTTAAGCCAATTGAAAAAAGTTGAAAACCTTATCAATTCAACGGGAAGGGCTATTTTCTTGGAAGATGAAAGCCTTTTGGATGCTGTTACGGCATTGAGTGGAAGTGGTCCTGCGTATTTTTTCTATTTGGTAAAAGCCATGATTGAAGCAGGAAAAGAAATGGGTTTTGAAGATTCAATGGCTTCGCTTTTGGTAAAACAAACCATGTTAGGATCGTATCATTTAATCAATAATTCAGAGAAAAATTTAGACGAACTCATCAAAGCCGTAGCCTCAAAAGGTGGCACAACCGAAGCCGCCTTGAAGCGTTTTGAAGAAGGATTATTGTCATATAATTTAAAAGAAGGTATTTTTGCGGCTCAGAAAAGAGCTACGGAATTATCCAATTAAAATCTGATCATTTATTGATAAAAATATTTGTTATTTTTTGGGGAAGCCATTTGTAAAGAACTAAATTGCCAATCCGCTGATATTTTGGAGTTTATGGAATGAATATTGCCTATTTGTTAATACTTTTTTGTTATTTTGAAATATGAATCAACCTTACTACAACTTTGAGATTTTTGAAGATGCTTTTAGATTCGAGTTTGAAAGTACAAGTTCTGAAAAAACGATAACAAAAGCGATACTATTCCAGAAAACAAATTTACTTGAATATTACAATTTGACTTTGGCAGATATACAACCAGATGGCTCAAACGACATTTTCTCCAAAAGTAATAATGGTGATTTAGAGAAAATATTATCAACGGTAATTCAAACAATTTTAGTATTTTTAGTCTATTATCCGTTTGCAAAGGTAGTTTTTACGGGTAGTACACCTTCGAGAACTCGATTGTATCAAATTGTGTTATCTAAGGAGTTAGACGATGTTAAAGAAAAATTTGAGGTAATTGGTTTTACAGAAGAAAAGATAGAGACTTTCCAAAGAAATCAATCCTATCTTGGATTCATCATTTCAAATAAAGAATAGCTATGAAAACATTAGTAACAAAAAGACAATCAACTCCCAAAACGCAAATGGGAAGATTTGCAACGCTCGAAGAAGCATCTCAATACAAAACTAATCTTGTTAATAAAATGCTTGCCAAAATTAAAAATTTGGAGAAAGTTTCAAATTAGATAGTTAAAAAATAGATAACCGAAAAGGCGTAAAGACGGTGCAATTCCATTTTTATGCCTTTTTTTAATAACACCTATTCAACAAACAAAAAATAAAATGACAGATAAAAAACAAACAAAAGAACAAATATATAAAGATAAAATAAAGGCTGAAATCCTTGAATTTTTTCAATTGAACGAAGAAACCGCTTGGTCGCTAAACCAAGTGCATAAAGCTTTTGCCGTCCGTGACCGTAAAACCAAAGACCTTTTTGGGGATTTGATGATTGAACTGCACAAGGACAAAAAACTCATTCGGATGTCGGAAGGACATTATATGATTGATGCCTCAACGGAATTCCTTGAAGGTCGTATGGATCATGTCAATGTGCGTTTCGGATTCGTGGTCGTGGAAGGTCGTGAGGGTGATATTTTGGTCAATGCTCGTGATTTGAACGGAGCAATTGACGGCGATATTGTGAAAGTATTAGTAGCAACCAAAAAGAAAAAACCGACCGATAAAACCGAGGGAGAAGTTATAGAAATCGTTAGAAGAGGGCGTAGCGAAATTGTAGGAACGATTGAAATTATGCCAAATTACGCTTTCGTAGTGGCAAGTTCCAAGAAAATTTACGGTGATATTTTCGTCTCTAAAAATGACCTTAAAAATGCGCAACACGGCGATAAAGTTATCGTAAAAATCACCAAATACGCCGAAGATGAGCGTAAAATGGAAGGAATCGTGGCGGAGGTTTTGGGTAAATCTGGTGAAAATAATACTGAAATGCACGCTATTTTGGCGGAGTTCGGTTTGCCCATTAGTTTCCCGGTAAATATTGAAAAAGAAGCCGATAATATTTCTACAAAAATCTCAACCAGCGAAATCAAAAAGCGTCGTGATTTTAGAAAAATAACAACGTTTACCATCGACCCTGTTGATGCGAAAGACTTTGATGATGCGCTTAGTTTTGAGTTTTTAGAGAATGGCAACTACGAAATTGGCGTTCACATTGCCGATGTTACCCATTACGTTACACCCGAATCTGCCCTCGAACAAGAGGCATTTATGCGGGCAACTTCTGTGTATTTGGTGGATAGAGTTGTACCCATGTTACCCGAAAAACTCTCGAACGGATTGTGTTCACTTCGTCCAAATGAAGATAAATTGACATTCTCGGCCGTTTTTGAAGTTACTCACGAAGCTAAAGTTGTCAAAGAATGGTTTGGACGTACAATAATTCATTCGGATAAACGATTTTCGTATGAGGAAGCACAGGAGCAATTGATAATTAATAATGAAGAATTAACAATTGAAATTGATAGTGATGAGGCGGATGATTCTATTTCACAAATCACAAATAGCTACTGCAAAGAATTAAACATTCTTAACCAACTTGCCCACAAACTTCGGGATGAACGATTTGCGAAGGGAGCCGTTAATTTTGAAACGGTTGAGGTAAAATTCCAATTAGACGAGGACGGAAAGCCTTTAGGAATTTATCAAAAAGTGCGAGTAGATGCTCATAAATTGATTGAAGAATTCATGTTGCTTGCCAATAAAAAAGTAGCAGAATATGTCTTTAATCTCAAAAAGACGGAGCCTCGCAACACGATGGTATATCGTACCCACGATGCTCCAGACCCCGAAAAACTCAAAAATTTCTCAACATTTGCCAAACGTTTCGGGTATAATGTCGATACGGAAGTTGCCAGAATTAGCCAATCTTTCAACGAATTAATGCACGATGTTGAAGGCAAACCAGAACAAAATATTCTTGAAAATTTAGCCGTTCGCACGATGTCGAAGGCAAAATATAGCACTGACCCAATTGGTCATTTTGGTTTGGCATTTCCATTTTATTCGCATTTTACGAGTCCAATAAGACGATATCCTGATATGATGGCGCACAGAATGTTGCAACATTATCTTGATGGTGGACAGCCTTTGGAAAGAGCGCCTTGGGAATTGCGTTGCAAACACAGTTCGGAAAGAGAAAAAATGGCAGCCGAAGCCGAAAGAGCATCCATCAAATACAAACAAGTGGAGTACATGAGTATGATGGACGATGATAAAGTTTGGGATGGTATTATTTCGGGCGTTGCAGAGTTTGGAATCTTTGTGGAAATCACTGAAACGGCATCGGAAGGTATGATTAGAATGATTGACTTGAAAGATGATTTTTATGAATATGACCGTGAAAATTACAGAATTGTAGGACAACGAAATGGTAAAGTTTATACCTTCGGAGATAAATTACAAGTGAAAGTAAAAGAGTGTAATTTGGCTCGTAGAAGCATGGATTTATTGTTAGTTGGCGCTAATGGCAAAGTTCAAAGAGGCGGAGAAAGAACTTCAAGAAGGGATGATTCGAGACGAAAATCGAAAGATTCGAGCCGTGGAAGTCAGAAAGGTGGCGGGAAAAATCCAAGAAGTGCAGATAGAAAAAAGAGAAGATAGTTGAATCATAATCCTCCAAAACATAAAAAATGGCGAATAATTGTAATGATTATTCGCCATTTTTTTATGTTTTATGAATAAACCCTATTAAGCGTTTAAAACGCTTAATAGGGTTATAAATCCAAAAATTTTAAAATATACTCCTATATAAAATATGTTAACTCAATACCAACTTACTGGCTCCCAATAAATTATCCGTAGTAATTGCTGATAGAGATTCCTGTGGTTTATGCGTAATATGAATCGTTTTTACACCCGCCTTTTTACCCGCATGAATGTCACGATGAGCATCGCCAATCATCCAAGAAGTATTGGGGTCGATTCGATATTTTGCCATTGCTTTTTCAATCATCAGTGAATCTGGTTTACGAGTTAAAGAATTGGTCGTAAACTTTTCGTGATGTGGACTAAAATAGATACCATCCAATAAATTACCGCACTGTTCTTGAAAATAATTATGGCACTTCCAGACATCTTCACGAGTATAAATTCCTTTCGCAATCCCCGATTGATTGGTAATAACAATTAGTAAATAACCCGCCGCTTTTAATTTTTGGAGCGCTTCAATCGTTCCTTCGGGAATTATCAAATCTTCAAGGCGATAGACATAATCCACTCTATCAACATTCAACACACCGTCACGGTCTAAGAAAATACATTTGTTCATAATATTATTTTGTAAATGATTATTATAAGCTTCAATAAATTACACTCAGGCAAATCAAGTACAGAGGCCTTTAAAATATAAATATATAATTATTCTTTTGTATAAAATTAATACAAAATCTTGTTTTATAACAAATTTACTCATAAAAAACGCAGACTTTTAAGAATTAGTCTGCGTTTTTTAGGGAAATTATCAAATGATTTTTTTTGTTTAAGATTCCATCACTAATCCATTCTCAAACTGCAATTTTACTAAGTTGGCATATAGTCCGTTTTCAATCAATACCAATTCATCGTGCGAACCTTGTTCGAAAACTCCGCCTTCTTTTAAAACGTAAATCGTGTCAACATTTCTAATTGTTGCCAAACGATGAGCGATAATAATGGTCGTGCGGTTTTGCATTAACGTATCCAAGGCATCTTGTACCAATTTCTCCGATTCAGAATCTAAAGCACTGGTGGCTTCGTCCAAAACCAAAATGGCAGGGTCTTTCAAAATGGCTCTGGCAATAGCTACTCGTTGACGTTGTCCGCCCGAGAGTTTTACGCCCCGTTCGCCAACAACCGTTTGAAATTTTTCAGGAAATGACTCAATAAAATCAAAAGCATTGGCTTTTCTTGCTGCTTCAAACACTGCATTTTCCGAGGCTTCTGGATTTCCATAGGCAATATTTTCATAAATTGTGCCCCCAAATAGCATTACTTCTTGGGGAACAATGGCAATATTTTTACGTAAATCTGTTAGATTATATTCATTGATATTTTTGCCATCAACCAAAATTTGTCCACATGACAGTTTATAATAACGCATCAATAACTGCACAATGGTTGATTTTCCAGCTCCTGAATATCCCACTAAACCAACTTTTTCACCCGTTTTTACTTCGAGATTAATATTCCGTAAAACCTCCATGTCTGGACGTGATGGGTACGAGAAGGCAACGTTTTTATATTCGATTTTTGATTGTCGATTTTCGATGTTCGATTTCTGACTCGCCGTTGTCGTTGTATCAGTAGACGATTCAACTTCAATTTCTGATTTCTCATCCAAAATTTCTAAAATCCGTTCTGAAGCACCCACCGTTTTTTGGATTTGGGCGTACATATCACCTAATCCACCTACCGAACCACCGATGAAACCAGTATAGATGATGAAGGTAAAAAGGTCTTTAAATGCTAATTCTCCCTGCAAAACTAAGTTACCACCGTACCAAACTACGCCCACAACTCCACCGAATAACACAAAGATGATGAAAGAAATAAAGGCTCCTCTAAATGTGGCGGCTTTCATGGCATAATCCACTACTTTCTGAACCGATGAACTGTATCTTTTTACTTCTAAGCGTTCATTCGTGAAGGCTTTTACCACATTAATTGATTGCAAAGTTTCTTCCACAATGATATTGGTAGAAGCCAATTCGTCTTGTACTTTCTTGGAATTTTTACGAATAAATCTCCCAAAAATAATTGCCGCAACCACCAAAAATGGAAACGTCAAAAGCATGAACATGGTGAGTTTGCTTGATAGAAATGAAATTAAGATTATCCCGCCTACAAGGGTAAAAATCTGACGAAAAAACTCGGCTAAGGTTATCGAAAGTACATCTTGAAGTTGGGTAATATCGGTTGTGATGCGACTCATCAATTCACCAACTCGATTTTTTTCAAAAAATGGAACGGGTAAAGTAATGATTTTGGTATAAAGCGTTTTCCGTAAATCACGCATAGACTGTTCAGAAACCTGTGTGAAAGTATAAACTCTGATAAATGAAAAAGCCGCTTGTAAAATCAGTAAAATCACAAACAAGGTTGTTACACTATTCAAGGTCAATTGGGTTGAATCAAGATGCAAGAAATGCTCAATCTTTTGGCTCATTCCATTTTTCGAAATATTCGTAATCCCTTGACTAACAGCTTTTTGTGGCGAAACAATCGCCCCAACCATTTGCCCCATCAGCAAAGGAATACTCATAGAAGTTATCTGCGAAAGCACTAAAAATATAAAACCTATGAAGAAAGTACCTTTGTAGGGAAGGGTAAATCTGAAAATTTTTAGGGCTTTTTGGAAGCCTTCTTTACTCACTTTTTTCTTGTCTTCTGGGGATACTTCTGCCCCGAAATTTCGCTTTGCCATTGAATTTTATTGTGGTATTTTTATTATTATAGATTGAAATAGTGAATGATTGACTAAATTATATTAACAGAAGCAACCGTAATGAGTTTCTAATCGTATGTATTATGTAACATCATTTTTACAAAAATCATTTTCAAATTTAAAAAAAATTAAACTCTCATGAAAAAATCATTATTATTGTCGTTGTTAGCTATTTCTGCCATAACATTTTCTTGTAAAAAAGACGAAGTAGTCGCTAATCCAGATAAAATTTATACAGTTTCAACAACTCTTTCAGGAGCAAATGAACTGCCTGTGGTTACTACATCTGCAACGGGTGTAACCACGGGAACTTACAACCAAACAACTAAAACCTTGACGGTTAGCACAACGCTTAATGGAATTACGCCAACGGCAGGTCACATCCACACGCAAGTAGTTCCTACGAATGCTACAAAATCGGGTGGTGTAACTTTTCCTTTTACCAGTTTAACTTCACCTGTTTCTTTCATGACCACACTTACAACGGCACAGGAGACTGATTTGTTGAATGGTATTATGTACGTAAACTTTCACACACCAACAAATCCAGGCGGTGAAATTAGAGGAAATTTAGTAGTCAAATAGTTTTATTCGATTTCAAAAAGGGTTGATTTTCTCAGAAAATCAACCCTTTTATTTCTATTTTACCAAGTATAACGCAGAGATAATGCGATTTCATCACCCCAGAATCCACCGTAATTAATGATGTTTATGGTAGGTTTCCAGTCTAAAGTGACGGCTAATGGAATGCCCCTTAATTTGGCTTCTAACCCTAATATCCCATCTAATCCTAACACGGTCGTTTGTTGTCTATCCAAAAATTTAGGTCGGTCATTTCCCCATACGTATATGTGTCCGCCACCGCCAATGAACCAATTAAAATCTCTGGAATTGAATGCTTTTCCGTGTACTTCATACAAACCCGTTAGTCCAATGCCTTGATAGCGAAAAGTGCCAATGACTTCAATGGCGGCATTTTTTTTAATAAAACTTTTATAGGTTATTCCATTTGATGGCCCTAATCTAATGCCCAAAGCTGATGTGTATAATTGGGCTTTTGAGAGATTGCTGATGCCTATAAAAGCGATTAGCAATAATAATTTGTTGATTTTCATTTGTGTGTTTGTTTAGTAATTAATCACAAAGAATTTAAAACGGTAAAATTTAAGAATAGAAATTTTTCTTTGCTTCTTTGCCCATCTATATACAAAAAATTATTCCTGATCGGGCAATCCCTTATATTTCGATGCCTCAAAAATCTTCTGAGCATCCGTCATTTTCATCAATTCTGGTATTTTTAATTGTTCATCTTCATCAAAATATTTCCCAACAATTCGCCAACCCAACCATCTTCCAATTGAGCCAGGACAGTTTTTGCCGATTTCTGGCGTTGTTGGACGCTCACCTACGTACTTGGCTTTTATGGGGTCTTGGGTATTGTAAAGTAATTGATTATCAATAAAATGAGCCCAAATATTCTGCTGAAATTCGCAACTTTCATCTATTTGCTGAGCCGTGTAGCCAATCAATAAACTATCGGCTTTTTCGGGCATCATGGTGTGGGCGAACACGTAGCTCTTGCCATACCAAACCATATCCGACAGTAAAGATTTATCTTTGGGACTTGTAGCATTAAATCTTTGTGAAAGTAATAAAATAGCCTGCGGAACAAGGGCTTCTGGAATGGTTTTGCGAAGTTGATAATCGTAAACATCGGGAAGATATTTCCCTTTTTTACCCATAAAATAATCTAATCCTATATAGATTGTAGAGTCTGAAACGGTCAATTCTGGTGTCTTTAAATTACCTTGTCCGAAGAAGCCTGAAAAAATGGTATAGATTTTGGGTTCTTTAAAATCAGGGTAGTAATATTTGATATGTTGGAAGGCTGTACGGAATTCATTTTCAAGGGTTTGACCTCCAAAAAAGGCTGGTTCTTGCGACTGTTTATAGAAATCTCGGAGTCCTTGATTTTGAACTAATGGCAAAAGTTGTTCTGCTAATTTGTCGAAATCTACCGGAGAAACTTGAAAATAGTCGCTGATGAATGTGGGATATTTATCGAAAAATTCTAACAATTCATCTTTACTTTGGCACGCAAACATTTCTTTATCAAGTCGTTGAATATTTACGGTAACTTTTACGTTATTGAAGTCAGGGTCGGAATCGGTTTGTTTGTCTTCTTTAGGAGTACAAGAAAATAGAAGAAAAGTTAGGAAGAAAAAAAGATTACACTTTAAGTATTTCATATTTATTTTCGTTAGTCGATTTTAGATGTTGGTTACTTGATGTTGGTTAGTCGATGTTAGTTAATTGATTTCGGTTATTACATTTAAACATTGATAATCGAATAACGAATAACACCGAACCGAAGCGACGGTCGCATCGAAATAAAAATCCTTACAACATTATGAAGAAAAACGTATTATTAAGCCTTTTTATTCTCTTGGGAGTTTATCAAGGATATTCACAGAAGTATAATTCCGATCCAAATTTTGGTGGTAATTATGGAGGCGGATTTTTTAGCCGGTTTTATAAGTTGAAAATGGGCTTTAAATTTTCGCCTGGCTTCATTATTAATTATGTTGATGCCTCCAAAAATTTTAAAGGTTTTGATTCAAATGGTGCGAATGTCCGCTTAAGTTTAGGGCCTGTGATTGATATGTACATCACAGATAAATACGCATTCAGCACGGGACTTTGGTACACCGTCAAGAGTGTAAATTATTCGATGCATGGCAATTTTTACGATAATGAATTATTTAAAACAACCCCTTTAACAATAGACGAAATCCGTGGGACGGAGGCAAATTTCAATTTGCAGTATTTGCAAGTACCACTTACGATGAAGATTTTTAGTGACCAAATTCTTCAAGATACTCCGCTATTCATCCAATTTGGTGGAACATTAGATTTGAAAATTGCTGAAAAAGCCTTGGATAAATCACGGAATGCCCTTTTTCAATATCAAGAACGTCTGGCAAGTTCACAAAGTATATTTGGTTTGGGAGACGTGGGTTTGTTATTAGGAATTGGCGGAGAAAAGTCGTTAAATAGAGGTGGGGATGCTTTTTTCTTCGGAATTCAATATCAGCGAGGTTTATCAGAAATCAATCGTGACAATTCTTTTGGAGATTTAGTAACGAAGAATGGAGCATTTTATTTGGATTTTGGGGTGAAGTTTTAATTTCGATGTTTGATGTTCGTTTTTCGATATCTGGAACAAACATCAAAAAACGAACATCGAATATCGAAATATTACTTAAACTCAATGACCTCTGGCATCAACATCATCACTCCTTCACGAGATTTCAAGGTTTTTAATTGTTTCACATAAGGAGCTAAATCGCCAAATTGAGCAGTCATCATTTTAGCTTCGGCTTCATCTTCCTTTTTATCAAAAAACTCTTGAAAAAAGCCTCTTGGTTGTGGATAAAACTTAGTTTTAAAGTCGCCATCTTTCAATTTTGCTTTCTTAGCCGCAATTTTTATTGCATCTTCCAAACCTCCTAATACATCCACTAAACCGTTTTGTTTTGCTTCTAAGCCCGACCATACACGTCCTCCTGCAAGCGATTTTAATTTGTCAATATTCATCTTGCGACCCTTTGCTGCTTTTGACGTAAATGACTCATAACCAGCCTCAATACTCTTTTGAAACCATGCTTTTTCAAATTCGTCCATGTCACGAGTAACCGTTGGGAAGTCTGAATGGGCGTTTGTATTCACACGGTCGGTGGTTACACCTAATTTATTTTTCAAAAAATTCTCGAAGTTAAAAAACTGGGCAAAAATACCGATTGAACCCGTTATTGTGGTTGGTTGAGCCACAATCGTATCCGCCGCCATGGCCATATAATATCCACCAGAGGCGGCATAATCGCCCATTGAGGCAATAACAGGTTTTACTTTTTTGGTTAATTCCACTTCTCTCCACATTACATCCGAAGCCAATGCCGAACCGCCTGGACTATCAATTCTCAAGACAATTGCCTTCACTTTTTTATCTTCACGAGCCTTTTTAAGTTCAGCCACCCAATCATCCGAACCAATGTTTCCTTTGTCAGCTTTTGCTCCAACGATTGTTCCTTCACCCACGATTACAGCAATTTTATTATCCGAATCATTGTATTTAATCGAAGATTCCGCTTTCATGAATTTTGTAAAACTAACATAATCAATTTTATCATCGGCATCACGTTTTAAAGCTTTTCTAATATCTGATTCAAATTCATCATAATACCCAAGGTTCGTTACTAATTTTGACGATAATGCTCCTTGTGGTTTATAAGCGATCAATTCATCGGCAACTTTCTTTAAATCAGCCACTTGAACATTTCTTGATTTTGCAATTTGATTAAAAATATGGTCATTTAACGACCCTAATAAGGAAGCATATTGCAATTTATTGGCATCACTCATGTTCTCACGCAAAAACGGTTCAACGGCTGATTTATACTCGCCCACTCTAAACACAACGGGTTTGATGTCCAATTTATCCAATGCACCTTTAAAGAAACTAACCTCGGCACTGATACCGTTAAAATCCATTCCACCCGCTGGATTTAGATAAATTTTATCCGCCATTGAAGTAACGTAATAGCCTTTTTCAGAGAACATTTCTCCGTAAGAATAAATGAATTTCCCTGATTTTTTGAATTCGAGAAGAGCATTACGAATTTCTTCTAACGTTGAATAGCCTGCTTGAGGATAGTTAGCTTGCAGATAAATTCCTTTAATGTGACTGTCGACAGCGGCACGTTTCAAACCATCACGAAGTTGAACCATACCCAAGTTATCTGCACCGTCGGCAAAAGGACCTCCAAAACTTTTGAAAGGATTATCATCGTCAGAAGCGTTTTCTACGATGGGACGATTCAAGTCTAATTTCAAAACGGAATTGTCTTTCAATGAAACCGCATCATTCGAAGAACCAATGGCGGCACCAATACCTGCAAGTAGAATAAAACTTATAATGGTAAATAGAAGCAACCCAACAATGGTTGCAAACACATATTTCAGAAATTGTAACATAT
>JBBAKY010000064.1:0-21132 GCA_040403295.1 Arcicella sp. | reverse complement strand
ACAATTGCTAACTGCTTTGCTACCAATTCATTATAGTTTTTAATTCTTTTGTCTAAATCAGCCACTAATTCTTCTGAACCTAAATAAACAATGCTTCTCTGATGAATTTGTTGGGGGGCAATATCCAGAATGCTTTTTTGTCCATCACAAGCTTTCCCTCCTGCTTGTTCGAGGACTAAAGCCAAAGGGTAGCATTCGTATAAAAGTCTTAACTTTCCATTTTCAGATTTGCGAGTAGGCGGATAAAGATAGATTCCCCCTTTTAATAAATTTCGGTGAAAATCGCCCACTAATGAGCCAATGTAGCGAGCCATACAACCCGATTGTTGGCGCATTTTTTCGATAAATTCCTTGATATAATTAGGAAATTCGTTAAAATATGCCTCATTTACTGAATAAATTTTACCCGTTTTAGGGATCTTCATCTCGGCGTGCGAGAGGAAATATTCACCCAATGAATTTTCGTAAGTAAAACCGTTAACACCCTTACCAGTCGTATAAACCATGATTGTGGAGGAACCATAAAGAATATAACCAGCCGCAATTTGCTTGCGACCACCTTGCATAAAATCGTCTTGGATTGCGGGCGTTCCGATGGGACTAATTCTGCGATAAATTGAAAAAATAGTGCCAATGGATACATTCACATCAATATTTGAAGAACCGTCCAAAGGGTCCATTGCTACTACATATTTGGCATTGATATTATTGGTTTGGATAATTTCATCATCTTCCTCCGACAAAATTCCTACCACTTGCCCACCATTTACTAAAGCTCTAATAAATCGAATATTGGCAATAATATCTAATTTTTGTTGGGCTTCTCCTTGCACATTATCACGGCCTAAAGCACCCGTGATATCATTCAATCCAGCTCGATTGATTTCACGATTAATAATTTTTGAAGCAAGTGCAATATCCCTTAATAATTGAGAAAGCTCGCCCGTTGCGTACGGGAAAGCATCTTGCTGACTTTTGATAAATCGGTCAAGGGTAATGCCTACGGGTAAAGCTAAAGTGTTTTCTGGTTGCATGGGCTTTTCGTGTTAGTTTTTCGGTTTTCGATGTTTGAATTTTGACGCCTTTTTAGAAAAATTGTAAAAAAACGTACTGTTTTGACTTGGATTAATTCTATGAAATAATTCCATTACCTATTAAACTTTCGGGTAGTTCACCGACACACAGTGAACATAAATATGAAAAATGTTGAGCCAAAAAGGTTGTGCAAACTTAATAACTAAATTTGCACAACCCTTCAAGTTCTCTCGTATCAGAAACTAATAATGCTATTGAACAATGCGCTTATAATTTTCTTCAAAAGCCTTCTTTAACTCATGGGCTTTTTGGTCGTAGGCTACTTTATCCGCCCAAGTACTGCGTGGACTCAAAATATCCGCAGGTACATTTGGGCAGGTTTGTGGCATTTCTAAACCAAATATTTCATGTTTTGTGAATGAAACATGATTAAAATCTCCTTTCAACACTGCCCTAATCATGGCACGAGTGTAGGCGATTTTCATCCGTGAACCTACGCCAAAACCTCCGCCCGACCAGCCCGTATTAATCAACCAAACTTTCACATCGCCTGATTTAATTTTTTCACCCAGTAAATCAGCGTATTTTTTGGGAGCAAGGGGTAAAAATGCTGCCCCAAAACAAGCAGAAAACGTAGCTTGTGGTTCTTTTACGCCCATTTCTGTGCCCGCCAATTTAGCAGTATATCCTGATAAAAAATAGTACATAGCCTGCTCAACGCTTAATTTTGAAATAGGCGGTAAAACCCCAAAAGAATCGGCACTAAGGAAAAAGATATTTTGCGGAGAAGTCCCAATTGAAGGAACTGCCACATTCGGAATATAATTAATTGGATAAGCCGTTCTTGTATTCTCAGTAACACTATGATTGGAATAATTTACTGTATTTGAACCATTTATAAATCGAGTATTCTCCAAAATTGTTCCATATCGAATGGCTCCAAAGATTTCTGGCTCTTGTTCTTGACTCAAATTTATTACTTTGGCATAACACCCCCCTTCAAAATTAAAGACTTCATTATCATACCAACCGTGTTCGTCATCTCCGATTAATTTACGGTAAGGGTCGGCAGATAATGTTGTTTTTCCAGTTCCAGATAATCCGAAGAACAAAGCTGTATCGCCATCCACGCCAATATTGGCAGAGCAGTGCATCGAAAGCACCTTTTTTTCTTCGGGTAAAATATAATTCAAGACAGAAAATATTCCTTTCTTCATTTCGCCAGCGTACCCAGTTCCACCAATTAAAATTACTTTTTTAGTAAAATCAATGATTGTAAAGTTTTTTTCACGAGTATTATCAACGGTTGGGTCAGCTTGAAATTCGGGGATATTTAAAATAGTCCATTCTGGTTCAAAGTTTTCCATTTCTTCCGTACTTGGACGCAAGAAAAGATGATGACAAAATAAGTTATGCCACGCTAAGGTATTGATTACGAGAATATTAGTTCTGTGTTTTTCAGAAGCACAAGCATAGGAATATCGAGCATACAGTTTTTTATCCGCCACAAAATCGATCATTTTTTGGTAGAGATTGTCAAAATCATCCCCATCGAAAGCCTGATTGATTTCGCCCCAAGCCACCGTATCGGCGGTTTTCTCATCATAGACAATAAATTTATCTTTAGGGGAACGACCCGTGAATTTTCCAGTATCGCACATGAAAGCACCCGTGTCTGTGAGAACGCCTTCACCATTTTGCAAAGCCTCTTCAACTAAAGTAGCAATTCTTAGATTTAAGTGAATAGCGGGGTGTTGTTTAAAAAGCGGGTGATTAACCGTTGGAGTAGTAGTTTCGCTGAAGTCAGCCGTTAGAATGTCATGTTTCATCGTTTCATTATTTTAGTTTTCTTCAATAATTTTATACACAAAAGGAGTTTTAAATTCTTTCTTCTAATTGCTTATACAAAGATAGATTTGCGGAAACTTAAAATCAAGCGAAGATTCGCTAAATTATTTAATTCTGCTAAAATCTTTGAATAGTGCCATAAATTGTCAATAATTCGCATAATACTCATAATTTTAAGCCAAAAAAGCCTGTCTCACAAGGTGGACAGGCTTATTATTATCTCCGAACTAATCATTCAAGTATTTATTTTCTCAATAATTTAGATGAGAAATGTTTTATTAATGTAGGTGTATTTCCAACTTAACTCATGTTATGATAAACCCATAAATCATTGACATTGAGTGTTTTAAAAAAAATATAAAAGATAAAGCATTATCCTGGACTTGGGTAAACTTCTCGAAAGTTTAAAACTTTCGAGAAGTTCCATAGTTTCATTTAACTAATTATAATTTTATATGGCTTCGTCTGAATTGAGTACTTTCTTCAATAAAAGCTTTATAATTCTAATGAAATTGCTCCTCTTCGGTTGAACCTTTCAAAGCGCCCGTTGATGATAAACCAGCAGTAACCGTATTTTGAACCGCATCAAAATAGCCAGTTCCCACAAAAGCTTGATGTTTAATGGCTTTGAAACCTTTTGACTGTAAAGCAAATTCACGTTGTTGTAATTTTGAAAAGCCCGCCATTCCGTTGGCAACATAATCCGATGAAAGCTCAAACATGGCGGTGTTTAAAGCGTGGAAACCTGCTAAAGTGATAAATTGGAATTTATAGCCCATTGCCGCTAATTCTTCACGGAATGTTTCCATTTGTTTTTCGTCCATAAATTTTGCCCAGTTGAACGATGGAGAACAATTATAGGCCAACATCTTTCCAGGATAAACCGCATGAATTCCTTCGGCAAAAGCACGAGCCATCGCTAAATCTGGATTTCCAGTTTCCATCCAAATCAAATCTGCATAAGGGGCATAACTCAACCCACGGTCGATGCCTTGTTGCAATCCATTTTTAACGTGATAAAAGCCTTCGGAAGTTCTGCCTTTTTCATAATCTACGAATTTAATATCCCTTTCGTCAATGTCGGAAGTTATCAAATTTGCCGCCTCAGCGTCTGTACGGGCAATCACTAAGGTAGGCACACCGCAAACATCCGCTGCCAAACGAGCCGCCACTAATTTATTGATGGCTTCTTGGGTAGGTACTAAAACCTTGCCGCCCAAGTGTCCACATTTTTTAGCCGATGACAATTGATCTTCAAAATGCACGCCCGAAGCACCCGCTTCAATCATCCATTTCATCAATTCAAAAGCGTTTAAATTTCCGCCAAATCCTGCTTCAGCATCTGCTACGATTGGCACCATCCAGTGAATATTTTCCTCACCCCCAACCGATTGAATTTGGTCGGCCCGCAACAAGGCATTATTGATTCTTTTTACCACATTTGGCACGCTATCGGCAGGATACAAACTTTGGTCAGGATACATATTTCCTGAAAGATTGGCATCCGCTGCCACTTGCCAGCCACTCAAATAAATGGCTTTCATGCCCGCCTGAACCTCCTGCACGGCTTGATTTCCCGTTAATGCTCCCAAACCTGCTACCCATTCGTCGGTGTGCAATAAATCCCAAAGACGTTCGGCTCCCATGCGAGCAATGCTGTAATCAAATTTGTAAGAACCTGCCAAAATTGCTACCTCTTCGGCAGTATACGGACGCTCAACGCCTTTCCAGCGTGGGTTGGTTGTCCAGTCGGTTACTAATTCTTGGATTCTGTCTTCTTGTGAAATTTTCATGATTTTGTTTTGTTATAAATGCTTGATATTGAATTATAAATTATGAGGTATGAATTATGAGTTAAAACGGTTTGTTATGAATTTTGAATGATTCATAATATATAACTTATAATTCATACCTATTTTAAGCCTCTACTTCTTCCCCAGCTAAAAGCGTACTATATGCTTCGGTAGTAAGAAAAAGGTCAAATTTTTTCTGGGTAACCAATTTGTCAAAAAGGTTAACGGCATCGAAGAATTTTCCGTTGAAATAATTATCATCCCCAACCATTTGCTTAATTTTTTGAATTTCATCCGCCAAAAAGAATTTGTATAGTGAAATATCAATCGTTACGCCATAATAGGTTTTAGCTCGGTGATGTATCCATTGCCAAAGTTGGGCTCTCGAAATCTCAGCGGTTGCGGCATCTTCCATCAAATTATGAATGGCGGCCGCTCCCACACCTCTCAACCACGACTCAATATAAAGGATACCAATTTGGATATTCATCCCTATGCCAGCTTCTGTAATGCAGCCATCAGGAATCGTAAAATCACTTAATTGGGCAGCCGTAATGACTTCATTTTCAAGCATTACGTGCTTTTGATTCGGGTTTTCTCCTAATACTTTATTGAAAGGAACCAATGCTACCGCCACTAAATCGGGATGAGCCACCCACGTTCCGTCAAATCCAGTGGACGCTTCCAATTCCTTGTCGGCCGTTACTTTTTCAAAGGCTAAGGTATTGATATGTTCATCTTTTCTACTCGGAATAAAAGCTGACATTCCACCCATGGCGTGGGCTTTTCGTTTATGACAAGTCTGCACCAAAAGTTTGGCGTATGCCCGCATAAAGGGAACGGACATCGTAATCTGAGAACGGTCGGGGAGAATACATTCCGAAAATTTGTGGAATTTTTTGATGCAAGAGAAAATATAATCCCAACGTCCTGCATTCAAACCTGCAATGTGTTCACGAAGCATGTATAAAATTTCGTCCATTTCGTAAGCTGCCGTAATGGTTTCGATTAAAACGGTTGCTTTTATCGTGGCACGAGGCATTCCGATTACTTCTTGAGCCGACAGAAATACGTCATTCCAAAGTTTAGCTTCGAGGTGACTTTCTAATTTTGGCAGGTAGAAATAAGGGCCACTTCCCCGTCTGACCAATTCCCAAGCATTATGAAAAAAGTATAAACCAAAATCAAATAAGGAAGCTGAAATGGGTTCTCCATCAATCAAAATGTGATTTTCTTCCATGTGCCAACCTCTGGGACGAACTTTCAAAACGGCTACGGATTCTTTAAGGCTGTATTTTTTTCCATTTTCGGCAGTAAAATCAACTTGTTTTCTAATGGCATCACGCAGGTTGATTTGCCCGTCCATTAAATTATGCCACGAAGGCGTACTGGCATCTTCAAAGTCGGCCATAAAAACTTTTGCACCCGAATTCAAGGCATTGATGACCATTTTTCTATCAACTGGCCCTGTAATTTCAGTTCGTCTATCTTGTAAATCGGTAGGAATAGGAGATACTGCCCAATCCATTTCCCGGATGGCGGTTGTAGAAGCCCAAAAATCCAATTTTACCCCTTTATTAATTTCCGTTTGACGGTCTTTGCGTTTTTGCAAAAGTGATTGCCGTTGTTTGTTAAACATTCGATGTAAATCTCTGACGAATGCTAACGCTTCTTGGGTAAGAATCTCTTGGTATGGCAAGGATATTTCTCCTAATATTTCAACCCCTTCTATGGACTGTATCATGGCTTTATGTATTTTGTTATGCTGCGTATTTTATGTTCGGATAAATTTTAATCAAAAGCTAAATAATTGTAATGATTTCTTTGACAAACCTACAAAAGCGAAAAATATAAAACAAGCGAAATTTCGCTAAATATAATATATCTTTATTTTTCTTGAAAAAGTATTATATTTTTATCAAATAGTTTAATTAAATTTTATGTTTTATGATAAATTTCAAATTAATATCGTACAAGTATTATTAAAAAATAAAAAGCGGAAATTCGCTTAATACAAAATAGTATAAAGTATTTCGGTAAATATCCTTAGATTTGCAAAAAAACATCCAAGTTATGAGCCTCAATAGCGATAAAGTAAAAATAATCTTTGGTCTTAAAATTAGACAGTTGAGAATTGATAAGAAACTCTCATTGAGTGAAGTTGCCACAAAATCAAACCTATCAATTTCGTATTTGAATGAAATTGAGAAAGGTAAAAAATATCCTAAAACCGAAAAAATCATGGCTTTGGCTGATGCTTTTGAAGTTGATTATGACTCCTTGGTATCCTTAAAATTGAGTAAGCAATTAGAACCCATCGCCGAATTGTTGAATTCCAATATCCTGACGGAGCTACCCTTAGAAATTTTTGGTATTGAACCTTCCGATTTTATTGAATTAATGTCGCAAGCACCCGCCAAGATTTCGGCGTTTATTAGTACAATTATTGAAGTTAGTCGGAATTATGATATGCGGGTCGAGCAGTTTTATTTTTCGGTTTTAAGGTCGTATCAAGAAATGTACGATAACTATTTTGATGATTTGGAAGAATCGGCTCAACAATTCAGAAAATTGTTTGAAATTGACAATACCACTTCGCCCAACGAAACTTTATTAGCCGATATTCTTCAAAATTTTTACGGTTATCATATCGAAGAGTTTACCAAAGAAGCCTACCCAGATTTGGTAAGTATTCGGTCAATTTATGATCCAAAAACCTGTAAATTATTGATTAACAGAGATTTAAGTACGGAGCAAAAGACGTTTACTTATGGACGTGAGATTGGTTATCAGTTCTTGCAACTCAAAAATCGTTCTTATATTTCCTCCGTTATTGAAGTAGAGTCGTTTGAACAAGTATTAAATAATTTCAGAGCATCTTACTTTGCGGGAGCGATTCTGATTAACAAAAACCTACTGATTGATCGCCTCACTTATTTCTTTGCTTCTCCAAAATGGGATTCTTCGATGCTTTTGAGCATCATGAAATTGTTTAGCGTAACGCCCGAAGTGTTTATGCACCGCTTCACCAATATTGTATCGAGCCATTTTAAAATCAAGAATCTTTTTTATTTACGTTTCAATAATCAGATAGATAATGACCTGTTTTATTTGACTAAAGAAATGCACCTCACCAAATTACACACGCCACACGGCACGGCCATGAACGAACATTATTGCCGCCGTTGGATGTCGTTGACCTTATTAAAACATTTGGAAAACATCCAAAAACAAAATGGTTATAATGCGGAGGAATTATTGTGTAATGCTCAAATATCGGAATATATCGACACTGAAAATAATTATTTGGTGATATGTTTGGCTAAGCCTTCGCCGCCAAATCTGAGTATGAATAGTAGCATTACCATTGGTTTTGCCATTGATGATAATTTAAAAAGTATAGTTAATTTTCTAAGTGATTCATCGCTAATTCATCGAAAAGTAAACGAAACTTGTGAGCGTTGTGGGCTTGAAAATTGTGCGGAACGGATGGTGCCTCCCACAATTTTGAAAAAGCGTCAGGTGAGAGAAAAGTTGAAGGAAGCGGTGGCTCATTTGCTGGCCTAATCTTCGAAAAATGCAACGTTTTACAATAGTATTGCACAAAACGAATAATATTTGGTAAAATTTAGGATTACAAAATATTATTTTGAAAAATTTGTATTTAGCAAATTAAATTTTGCGATATTTAAGATTGATTAAATTGTCATTTTGTTGCTAATTTATTATATATTTGCTAAATATACTATATCACATTTTTTATATGAAAAATCCCAATTGTCCCCGCTGTGATGGTAATAATATAACAAAAAGCGGTGTTATTAATGAAAAGCAACGCTTTAAATGTAAAGACTGCAATTATAATTTTACCGTTGAAAAGATGGGAAAAGGCATCTCGACTTACTACGTTATTAAGGCATTACAGTTGTATATTGAAGGGGTGAGTTATCGTGAAATAGAACGACTTTTAGGCGTTTCACACGTTTCAGTAATGAACTGGGTGAAAAAATATCAGATAAAAATTCCGAAAAATTCCGAATATTATCCAACCTATAAGATAATGAATCACAAGGAGTTAGTGGCTTTTTATACTGATAGAGAAAACCTGCGTGACGCTGGAATGATTGTTACTGAGTTGGGAGATAAGTTTATGCTCATCAAATGGGAACGACTGAAAAATTAAGCATTTTTATCACAAAAAAAATGGTTCTTAATGGGCTTTCTGAGGTTTTTTTTAAGTAAAAAAATAAAAAACTATATTAAAATAGCATGACTATATCAAGGCTATTGACAGTATAGTTTTTTTTGTGACCTTTGAGCCACAATAGTACGAAATCAATATTTTTTTGTACAAAATATAACAAAACAAAACCATAAGAAAACCATTAGTGCCATGAAGAAACTATTATTCTGTCTGATGGGCGGAGTGTTGGCTCATACCCAAATTTTCGCCCAACAAGCACCCGTTGCTACTACGACTACCACTACTACAGCTACTCCTGCTCCTGTAGTACCGCCCGCCGCAGGAACGCCTGCCGAGCAAAAGATAACGGTGTATGGATTTTTGAGAAATGATGTTTATTTGAATTCTCGGAGAAATCTTGATTTGAGAGATGGCGTTTTGGATGTTTATCCTTCTGATGCCACTAATTTGCCGACCAGAAGTGGAACGACACTAACGGCCAATCCAAATGATGATGCCAATTCAGTTCCACAATTAGGATATTCTGCCATTGTTACTCGCTTGGGTGTGAGAATGGGTGGAATTACGGCTTTTGGTGCTAAGATTTCTGGAACTTTAGAAACAGATTTCTTCGGGATAACGAATGGAACGGGAGGTTCGGGTACTGGAACTGAAAATTTATTACGTCTTCGTCATGCTTTTGTAGCGATGGATTGGACAAAATCGCAGCTGATGATTGGACAATATTGGAATCCTAATTTCATTGTAAAGTGTTTTCCAGGAACGGCTAATTTTAATACAGGAATTCCTTTTAATCCCTTCTCATTCGTTCCACAGGTGAGATACACTTCAAAGGTAGGAAAGGATTTATCGTTAATGGGAATGATTTTTGGCTATGATTTAGCTGGTTTTAGTCCCGCAGGAACGTTTGCAGTAGGTTCAGGCGTTGATGCACAGAAATTTGCTACGTTGCCCGCTTTCGCTTCTCAATTAACGTTTGAAAATAAAACGTTTTTAGCTTCAGTAGGATTGGAAGGAAATACATTGACACCAAGAATTACAGATACTAAAAATACAAGTACGGGTGTTTACGGCGGAACGGGAACGGGAAACATTCAGAAAAATATTAGCTCAAATTTGTTTACGCTTAACTTTTTGGCTTACGCAAAATTGACAACGAGTAAGATTACGGCAAAATTCCACACCACCTACGGACAAAGCTACACGCAATATGTGGGCTTGGGTGGCTTTGCTGAATATAGAGATGCAAACACGGGTGAATGGAAATATGAGGCTCAAAATCAGATGAATATGTGGGGAGAATTAATCTCGACAAATTCTAAAAAGTTTCAACCAGCTATTTTTGTCGGTTATTTACAGAATATGGGATTAGGAAATTCAATTGCGGCTTCGAGTATAAAAGCGGGAACATTAGCCTTCCAAGGCAGGGGAGTAAGCACCTCTACCAACCGTACTTTCGACAATATGTTCAGAATTTCACCAAGAATAGATTTTTATTCGGGCAAAATGAAATTAGCGCTTGAATACGAATTATCAATGATGAAATGGGCCGATATTCAAGGATTAATCCCAACATCAGATGGTTCATTGCCAACAACGATTGATTTTAAACCAGGATCATCCGATAACGCAAGACCTTTTACTGCTACAAATAGTCGTATTTCAGCAGTAATGGTTTATAATTTTTAAGTAGGCCATCAATTTAGTAGGTAGTATGCAGTCAATAAAAAAGTATAATTTACTAATCATAAGGAAGTTAAGTTTGAATGCTGCCTACTAATTACTGCGTACTTCTTACTCCAAATAATCACTCAATAAAATAAACCCTTTATAATCATTATGTTAACAGATCAAATAGAAACTAAAACATCCACCAGAGGATTAGCCGCTATTATTGGGGCATCGTCCGTGGGTACATTAATTGAATGGTATGACTTCTATATTTTCGGAAGTTTGGCCACCATTATTTCCACGCAATTTTTTCCGAAAGATAATCCTACGGCGGCTTTTCTTTCAACATTAGCCACTTTTGCGGCAGGTTTTGTCGTTCGTCCTTTCGGAGCTTTGTTCTTTGGTCGTTTAGGAGATTTAATTGGTCGTAAATATACTTTCATGGTTACGCTGGTATTGATGGGAGGAGCAACTTTTGCCATCGGTTTAGTGCCAAAATATGAAACAATTGGATTCTTTGCGCCACTTATCGTGTTGGTTCTCAGACTTTTACAAGGACTTGCACTCGGAGGAGAATACGGTGGTGCCGCTACTTACGTGGCCGAACACTCGCCCGCAGGACAACGTGGATTTTGGACTTCTTGGATTCAGATTACAGCAACAGCAGGTTTATTTATCTCGTTGGCGGTAATTTTGATTACGAAGAATTCAATGGAAAAAGCTACTTGGGAAGATTGGGGATGGAGAATTCCATTTTTAGTATCCATCGTGATGGTTTATATCTCAGTATTGATTCGGAAAAATATGTCGGAGTCGCCCTTGTTTGCCAAAGCTAAAGCCGAAGGGAAAACTTCAACCAACCCTTTGAAAGAATCTTTCGGTAAAAAAGAGAATTTTAAAATGGTTTTACTGGCTTTATTTGGCGCAACAATGGGACAAGGTGTGGTTTGGTACACGGGACAATTTTACGCCCAAACGTTCCTTTTGAAAATCATGAACATTGATTTTGATCAAGCTAATAAGTTGTTAATCATTGCCTTGATGATGGGTACACCATTCTTTGTATTGTTTGGATGGTTATCGGATAAAATAGGTCGTAAGCCAATTATGTTGGCAGGTATGTTATTGGCAGTGATATGTTACCGTCCAATTTATGAAAAAATGTACCAAACAGGAAACCTGAAAAATAAAGTTGAAATTGTTGCCGAAACGAAAGTTGAAACCAAAAGAGAATTAGCACCAAGTTCAACGACAGATTCATTGATTACCACGACTACGAACAAATCTTACGTGGACGGAGCGACTTACAAAGAAGTGAAAAAAGTAACTATCGTGGCGGGGAAAGCCGAAGCTGATCAACCAAAACCAGATATTACTAAAACCATAAAAATCAATGATTCTGACACTTGGACGTTGATTTGGATGATTTTTATTCAGTTGGTTTTTGTAACAATGGCTTATGGCCCGATTGCTGCATTCTTAGTTGAATTGTTCCCAGTAAAGATTCGTTACACGTCAATGTCATTGCCTTATCACATTGGAAACGGTATTTTTGGTGGATTGATGCCAGCGATTGCCACGTATTTGGTAACGACAGCAAAAGATGCCAATTCAGTAGCTGAGAAAGCGGGTCAAGCGGTGGTAAATGCCCAACCATATTTAGAAGGTTTGAAATACCCAATGATTGTAGCGGCTATCTGTTTTGTGATTGGATTGATTTATATTAAAGAAGATAGAAGCGTTCGGGATTAGGAATTGGTTACTGGTGATTGGTTAATCGTTATTAGCCGATAACCAAATTTTTAATACAATTGGGTATTTTATAGTTTTGTGGAATGGGTAAATCTATAAGGTTTTAAAACCTTATAGATTTGATAATCAGTATTTTATGATTAAATAAAGTATCTAATTTTATCAACTCCGTAAAATTTATCAAGAAACCATAAATTTTAATAATCAAATTTCAATTAATTTCTGGACAGTGTGTTTTGTTAATTTGTTACTCTTTTTCTAATAACAAATTACTCATAACTAATCCCAGATAAATAAAACATAAAAAAATGAACGGAATTAAAAAAGTATTAGGAATTGTATGGATACTATTGGCCTTAGCAACCGCCTACTTTGGCGTTGCGGTATTAGGACTTCCAAAATTTGCGACAGGTAAGCAAGAAGATTTAGTGTTCGGAATCATCATCATGATTGTCCTTACACCCATCATTACTGGTGGATTATTAATTTTTGGTAAATATGCTCTTTCAGGAGAGTATGATACCAAAGATTAATCTCTATCATAAAAAATACTGAAACGTAGTTTTAGGGATAGATGTTTAGTTAAAATATGCCACGGAATCTTTGAGTAATCGGGAGTCTTGGCATATTTTCTTTTTAGGCTATATTTTATTAGCAAGTATAGTTAATTGATTAACGAAATAATATAAATTTTTGGCTAAATTGTACAAAATAAGCGGTGAGTCTCGAGCCGTAAGCGATGAGCTTTGAGTTTTAAGAAAAAAACAATAAACGGGGAATCATCGTTAACAATCTCATTGCTCACAACTCACCGCTATCCAAGCCCATGAAAGCACAAAAACTAACCTTAATTAGTGTATTATTCTTGATACTTTTCAATTTTCCGATGTTATCAATTTTTAATAACGGAGACAGTATTAACGGAATTCCAACGCTTTATATGTATGTGTTTTTTGTCTGGATATTATTTATTGTGCTTGTTTTTAATATTATAAGAAAGGAGAGTAAAGAAAACCCAAGAGATGAATAGTGTGATATTGGTAATTGCATCGGTGCTGTATTTGGCCTTCCTTTTTGGGGTAGCATATTGGGCGGAAAAGCAATCAGAAAAAGGAAAAAGTTTAGTAACAAATCCATACATTTATGCCCTTTCGTTGGCGGTTTACTGCACGGCTTGGACGTTCTATGGCTCAGTGGGGCGAGCGGTTACGAACGGTGTTGAATTCTTAGCCGTTTTCATTGGTCCAACCATCATGATGCCTATGTGGTGGATAGTGCTTCGGAAAATAATTAGAATCTGTAAAGTTCAGAGAATCACCTCAATAGCCGATTTTATTTCGTCTCGTTACGGTAAAAGTGCTACGCTTGGGGTATTAGTTACGGTGGTATGTATCGCAGGGATTTTGCCTTATATTGCCATTCAGTTAAAGGCGATTTCCAGTAGTTTTTTGATTGTTGCACGCTCTTCTGACGAGTATAAGGGTAATGATTTATTTTGGAAAGATTTGCCTTTTTACATTGCCGTAGCCTTATCGGTTTTTACCATTATTTTCGGAACTCGCAAGATTGATTCCACCGAACGTCACGAAGGAATGGTCACGGCCATTGCGGCAGAGTCTATCATTAAATTAGTGGCTTTTCTGACCACAGGAGTTTTCGTAACCTACATCGTTTTTGATGGATTTGGGGATATTTTTCAGAAAGCATCTTTAGTTCCAGACCTTCGCAAAGCCTTCGTTTTTAATAATGATGGAGACTTTTCGAGTTGGTTTTGGCATATTTTTCTTTCTATGGCGGCAGTAATGTTTCTGCCCCGTCAATTTCAAGTGGCTGTTGTGGAAAATGTCAATGAAAAACATCTCAATAAAGCCATGTGGTTGTTCCCTTTGTATATGTTATTGATAAATATTTTTGTGATTCCAACGGCATTGGCAGGCGAATTATTATTTGCTAATCAAAGCGTTAATCCAGACAGTTACGTATTGGCAATTCCTTTAAAATTTAATCAAAAAATCTTAACGCTATTGACTTATATTGGTGGATTTTCAGCCGCCACCAGTATGATTATTGTTGAAACAATTGCCCTTAGTGTGATGATTTCTAATAATTTAGTGATGCCAATTGTACTAAAAAGTAAAAAATTGCAAGAAACATTTAAGGGAAGTTTGAGCAATCTGGTAAACAACATTAGAAGAACATCCATCGTGATGATTATTCTTTTAGCGTACTTATATTACAAAACCATTGCCGAACATTATTCCTTAGTTTCCATCGGAATGGTTTCATTTACTGCCGTAGCACAGTTCACGCCCGCAATTATTGGGGGAATTTTTTGGAAAACGGGCAACAGAAAAGGAGCATTAACGGGTTTGATGGTAGGTTCACTGATTTGGTTTTATACATTGGTGCTACCGTCGTTGGTTGGGGCGGGCTATTTCCCCCAGTCAATTGTGGATAATGGCTTGTGGGGAATTGAGATTTTAAAGCCTTTTTCTCTTTTTGGATTGAAAGGAATGGATAATATTTCTCATGGGTTATTCTGGAGTTTGTTGTTCAACTTAGGGTGTTATTTATATTTTTCATTAACCCGAAAGGCTTCCTCCATCGAACATAATCAGGCAGTTATTTTTGTTGATATTTTTGAATATTCTGGTCAAATCGAAAACTCTTCAATTTGGCGTGGAACGGCGTATGTACCTGATATTCAGTTGCTTTTAAGTAATTTTTTCGGAGAAAGACGTTCAGAAAAAGTCTTGAGATTATTTGCTCAAAAAAATAAAATCAACCTCAATAGCGATAAAGCCGACCCTCGATTAGTCACCTATACCGAAAAATTGCTGGCAGGAGTTGTGGGAACGGCATCGGCTCGCATTATGATTTCTTCTATCTCGAAAGAAGAAAAAATTTCTACCGAAGAAGTAATTAGTATTCTAAAATCATCGCAAGAATTATTATCCGCCAACAAGAGCTTACGGAAAAAATCATTTGAATTAGAAAAGGCAACCTCTGAGTTAAAAGATGCCAACGAAATTTTACAACGTACTGATAAATTAAAAGACGATTTTTTAACCACCGTGGCGCATGAAATCCGTACGCCACTCACTTCCATTAGGGCTTTGTCCGAAATTGTGTTTGATAATCCCGATATGGAAATTGAAGAAAGAGAGCATTTTTTGGGAACCGTCGTAAAAGAATCTGACCGATTGAGCAGATTGATTAATCAGGTGTTGGATTTAGAAAAATATGAATCAGGAAAACAAAAACTGAATATCGAGGAAGTTGATATTCAAGAAATCATAAAAGATTCGGTCAATACTTTATACCAACAAGCCAAAGAAAAAAGCATCAAAATTGTATTCATGCCCGACCGTTTTGCGCCAAGATTTGAGGCTGATAAAGACAAATTAATTCAAGTGGTGGTAAATCTTTTATCCAATGCCATCAAATTTTGCCAACCCGAAATAGGAGAAATTACCATCGCTACGCATTATGTAGAAGGATGTATTTATACAAGCATACAAGATAATGGCGTAGGAATTGATAAGAAATTTCAACGATTAATTTTCGATAAATTTTTCCAAGCTGAAGACCAAACCGTGAAAAAACCAAGAGGAAGCGGTTTAGGACTGGCAATTTCTAAGAAAATAATCGAACTTCACAACGGACAAATTTGGCTGGAAAGCATGGTTGGAAGAGGTTCTAAATTTACATTTATGATTTCAGTGGTGTGATTTCGGTGAACGGCAAACGGTTCACGGTGAACGGGAAAAAGACTATGCGTTTAGTGTACCTTTTGCCGTGAACCGTTCACCCTTTACCGCTCACCGTTTACCAATAAAAAATATGAAAGAATTAATAAAAGTTTTAATCGTAGATGACGAGCCGAGTATCTTGATGTCCTTAGAATTTCTGATGAAAAAAGAAGGCTATCAAGTATTTATTGCCCGTGACGGCTCTGAGGCCATGGATATAATCGAAAAAGAAGTACCTTCCATCATTCTTCTGGACATTATGATGCCCAATGTTGATGGCTATGAAGTATGTCATTCGGTCAAAAATAGCCTTCGTTTTGAACATATCAAAGTCATTTTTATAAGTGCCAAAAATAAGGAAGTTGACATGGAGAAAGGCTATGCGGTTGGGGCAGATTTATACGTAACGAAGCCCTTTTCAACCAGAACATTAGTGGCAAAAGTGAATGCTTTGGCAATCAATGTAGTGACAGGAAGTACAAAAATGGAATGATGATTTTATGGCTTACAAGATAACAAAACAAAATGAAATATCAAGAAAAGTATAACCACAGTATCACCAATAAAGAGCAGTTTTGGGCGGAACAAGCCGATAAAATTACTTGGTTTAAAAAGCCAAAAACCATTCTTTCACAAGATGAACATGGCTTTCATCGTTGGTTTGCAGGCGGCAAACTCAATACCGCCTATTTAGCCCTCGATTATCACGTAGAAAATGGTCGTGGAGAACAAAATGCTTTAATTTATGATTCACCCGCAACTAAGGCTGTTAAAAAATACACGTTTAGAGAACTCCGTGACGAAGTAGCAAAATTGGCGGGAGGACTGAAAAGTTTGGGCGTTAAAAAAGGCGATACCGTCGTAATTTATATGCCAATGGTTCCCGAAGCGGCAATGGCAATGTTGGCATGTGCCAGATTAGGAGCCATTCATTCGGTGGTTTTTGGTGGTTTTGCGCCCAGTGAATTAGCCATCAGGATTGACGATGCCAAGCCCAAAGTGATTATTTCGGCTTCATGCGGGATTGAGTTTGACAAGATTATTCCCTACAAACCACTTTTGGATGATGCCATCGAGAAGGCAGAATTTAAGCCCAAACATACCGTAATTTTACAACGTCCACAAGCAAGAGCAATGATGATTGAAGGACGTGATATTGATTTTATTGAACTTCAAACTCATGCAGAACCCGCTGATTGTGTTGAAGTTGATGCCACAGACCCGCTTTATATTCTCTATACTTCTGGTACAACGGGCAAACCCAAAGGAATTGTTCGAGATAATGGTGGGCACGCCGTGGCGATGCACTATTCAATGGAAGATATCTATAATGTGAAACCTGGGGATGTATTTTGGGCGGCCTCGGATGTAGGTTGGGTGGTTGGACATTCTTACATTATTTATGCCCCTTTGATTTATGGTTGTACCACTATTTTCTTTGAAGGAAAACCCATCCGAACGCCCGACGCAGGTACATTTTGGCGAGTAATTGAAGAGCATAAAGTCAATTGTTTTTTCACCGCTCCAACCGCTTTTAGAGCTATCCGAAAAGAAGACCCCGAGGCCGAATTAATGAAAAAATATGACCTCAGTTCGTTGAAAAGCATTTTTGTAGCTGGCGAACGTTGCGACCCGCCTACTTTGGAATGGTTGCAGCATATTTCAAAATTGCCCGTGATTGACCATTGGTGGCAAACAGAATCGGGTTGGGGAATGGTGTCAAATATGATGGGCGTTGAGGAATTTCCTGTAAAAATGGGTTCGGCAACCAAGCCTGTTTGTGGTTTTGAATTAAAGATTTTGAACGAAGCGGGCGAAGAAGTGAAAGCCAACGAAGAAGGTTTTATTTGCGTAAAATTACCGATGGCACCGGGTAGTTTACCAACACTTTGGAACGATAATGAACGATTTAAAGAGTCATACTTGAATACTTTTGAAGGTTACTACCTCACGGGCGATGGTGGATATATAGATGAAGAAGGTTATGTATATGTGATGGGGCGAGTAGATGACGTAATTAATGTGGCAGGGCATCGACTTTCAACGGGTTTGATGGAAGAAATTATTGCCTCACATCCAGCCGTAGCGGAGTGTGCAGTCGTGGGTATTGCGGATGAATTGCGTGGACAAAGACCCGTTGGTTTTGTGATATTAAAAGACGGTCAGACGATTGATGAAGCAAGCCTTGAAAATGAAACAATTTCACTCATACGTGATAAAATAGGCGCTGTTGCCTTCTATCGAAATACTGTTTTAGTAAAACGTTTACCCAAAACTCGTTCTGGAAAAATCCTAAGAAAAGTAATTAGGCAGTTGGCAGATGGTGAAAAATTTACTGTTCCATCCACGATTGACGATCCTTTAATTTTGGAAGAAATTAAGCAATATTTACGAATAAGAAAGATTGGAAATATTGTTTGAATAAACGATAGTAATTTAGCATGAAAGGCTATAGTATTTTAGCGGAATACTTTCAAGTAAGGATAGATTGGACTTTTTTGTTTGTAATTTTACAAGAGAAATTTGAAAGATATTGAGATTTAGGTGTTTAGAGATTTGAAATAACAATTTCAGAAAACCACGTTCGACATTCTTCTAAATTTGATTGTCCAGAAGTCTGATAATTCGTTGTTTTGTTAAATATTGTATCATGCTAAGGCCCTAAAAGTATCTCCGAAACGTTCAAAATTTTTGCTGATAAGCATTTCAAATTCTTCATCAGTAGTTTGATTTTGCTCTTCTCTACTCTGAATCTTATTGAGATTTTTTAGAAAAGAGTTAAGAAATTCTAATTCTTTATCAGACAAATGATTTTGGTTGTTAATAAAGATTGAGATAAGAGCCTTTTCAAGAATTAATGATTCTTCATTAATCGATTCAAGAAGAGCTTCTTTAACCATACTTTTATTTATTATCGCTGTCATACTATTAATTATTTTATACAAAACGTTTTATTACATTTATTTTGTTCAATTTAAAAAATTAATGTCAAATAAAAAATTTTCATTAACATTACAATTTGCTTTGCCTTTAGGTAAATAAACAGATAATCAAAACCAACAGTACCATAAAAATGATCTCACAAATAACCTCAATCGAGCAATACCAAGAAGTTTATAATCAATCAGTTACTGACCCCGAAGGATTTTGGGCGGAAGTGGCGCAGAATTTTCAATGGCGTAAACCTTGGAAAAAAACCTTAGAATGGGACTTCGCTACGGCAAATACGAAATGGTTTGTCGGTGGTAAAATGAATATTACCGAAAATGCGCTCGACCGTCACCTCGCAACTCGAGGCGACCAAGCCGCTATTATTTGGGAATCTAACGACCCAGAAGAAGAATCTATTACTTTGACATACAAGATATTACATCAAAAAGTGTGTCAATTTGCCAACGTCTTGAAAAAGCACGGAGCCAAAAAAGGCGATAGAATTTGTATCTATATGCCGATGATTCCTGAGTTGGCAATTGCCGTGTTGGCTTGTGCCAGAATCGGGGCAATTCACTCGGTGGTTTTTGGTGGTTTCTCAGCTCAATCCATTGCCGACCGTATCAACGATGCGCAATGTAATATCGTCATTACGTCCGATGGTTCTTTCAGAGGAAACAAAGAAATAGCCTTAAAATCAACCGTTGATGATGCTTTGGTGCAATGTCCATCGGTTCAAAAAGTGATTGTCTCTACCCGTACCCGCACGCCAGTTTCTATGTTGAAAGGACGTGATGTGTGGTGGGAAAATGAAGTAAAAACGGTATCATCCGACTGTCCAGCCGAAGAAATGGATGCGGAAGATATGCTTTTTATTCTTTATACTTCTGGTTCAACGGGCAAGCCCAAAGGTGTGGTGCATACTTGCGGTGGCTACATGGTTTATGCCACTTATACTTTTGCCAATGTGTTCCAATATCAACCTGGTCAAGTGCATTTTTGTACGGCGGATATTGGTTGGATAACGGGACATTCATACATCGTTTATGGACCACTTTGTCAGGGGGCAACTACCTTGATATTTGAAGGAATTCCAACTTATCCAGACGCTGGACGTTTCTGGGATGTCATTGATAAACACAAAGTTGATATACTTTATACTGCCCCAACTGCCATTCGTTCTTTGATGAGTTTTGGTAATCAATTCGTTGATAATAAAGACCTTAGCTCTTTGAAAACCTTAGGTTCGGTTGGTGAACCTATTAACGAAGAAGCATGGCATTGGTACGATGAACATATCGGGAAAGGTAAATGTCCGATTGTGGATACATGGTGGCAAACCGAAACGGGCGGTATTATGATTTCGCCAATTGCGGGTGTTACCAAGACCAAACCAGCTTACGCAACCTTGCCATTGCCAGGAGTTCAACCGATTTTGGTGGATGAAGCTGGCAATGAGATTTTGGGCAATGGTGTCTCGGGAAATCTTTGTATTAAATTCCCGTGGCCCGGCATTATTCGTACTACTTACGGCGACCACGAACGTTGTATTCAAACCTATTTTTCAACCTATAAAAACCTGTATTTCACGGGTGACGGTTGTATGCGTGATGAAGATGGTTATTACAGAATTACGGGTAGAGTTGATGATGTCATGAACGTTTCAGGGCATAGAATTGGAACCGCTGAGGTTGAAAATGCCATTAATATGCACTTGGGCGTAATTGAATCCGCTGTGGTGGGTTATCCGCATGACATCAAAGGGCAAGGAATTTATGCTTACGTGATTTGTGATTCGCAAATGGAAGACAAAGATTTGATTCGTAAGGATATCCTTGCAACCGTAACTCGTTTGATTGGACCCATTGCAAAACCTGATAAAATTCAGTTTGTGAGTGGTTTACCAAAAACCCGTTCTGGCAAAATTATGCGTAGAATTTTAAGAAAAGTTGCCGAGGGCGAAACCTCAAATATTGGTGATACCTCAACTTTGCTCGACTCGAATGTGGTGGAGGAAATTATTGGTGGGGCTTTGTAGGATTTGATGGTACTCAGATAAGGAGGATGCTTCGCAACGCAGATTTACGCAGATTTTTATGCTGTTTGAATCTGCGTTTTTTTGTGGCGTAAAATTCAATTTAATGTT
>JBBAKY010000063.1:0-21166 GCA_040403295.1 Arcicella sp. | reverse complement strand
ATCGAAAAGGCAATTTGTCTTCCATTTTAATCTTTTTTTAATTTTTTACCTTAGATTTTTAAATTATTTTTTGTGAATGCATAAACATAAAGTTCTTTACAATCCATGTTTTTGACCCATATCTTTGATAAATTTCAGTCCATTTTCGGCAATGTGCCAAGGGTCATTGTATTCTCGCCAAACGTTTATGGCGTTCGCAAAATCAGGGTCATTTCTTGAAAAAGCTTCAATAGTAAGCCAACCACTATAATTAACTTTTGCCAAAGCTGAAAAAGTATCATCAAAAGGAACGTGACCATCTCCAGGCGTACCTCTATCGTTCTCGCTGATATGTACATGGCTCAAAAATGGCGAAATAGTTTGAATGGCGTGGAGGTATTTTTTCTCCTCAATGTTGGCGTGATGCGTATCAAACATGGCTTTTACGTTTGGATGATTTGACATATTGACCAATTTTGCTAATTGTTCCATGGTATTGCACAAATAACATTCAAATCGATTGAGGGCTTCTAATGCCAGTGTTACTTGCGCTTGGTGCGCATATTCTCCCGCTTGATGCAGAACTTCCGCTCCCCATTTGTACTCGTCTTCCAAAGCAGGATGCGCTAAAAAATGAGCGTGAGCAGAATGAAATGGCCCGCAAAGTATTCGAGCATCTAAATCAAAAGCACGGTCGATTGACCATTTTAGGCGGTCAAGGCCTTTTGCTCTGATAGTTGCTGAATCACTAATTGGATTCGCTTCTGGACTTACCACGGTTACAGCGGTAACTTCCAAACCTACTTCTTTTGAGTGTTTTCCTAAATTTTTATATTGAGATTCTTCGGGAGAACCAACAAAATATTCGACGCCGTCGTAGCCAATTAATTTTAATCTTTCAATGATGGGAAATATATCCTCGGAAACCCCCGCCGACCATGCTAAAACATTAAATCCAATTTTATTCATCTTATAATTTTTTCAAACGTAAATTTCTATATTGAACTTTCATGGGTGGACCTACGTGAACTTGTACGCCAATAATGCCTTTTGATTTGCCGTTAATTACGTCATTATCTGTTACATCGCTCATCAAAATATCATTGATATAATGCTGTAAACGATTGCCTTTGATAATTAGATGAAACGAATTCCAATCTTGATTTTTTATTTGCGTTTTTAAGGAATCTGAACTACCCAATGAACCCGTAACTTTCAAATCCGACCAAGCATTATTTTTAACTTTTGCTCTCACCTCTTCTGGTGTCCAATTTCCTGATTGTGGATTTATGGTCGTAATTTGTCCACGGTAAGCCAATGTTGTTCTGCCACGTTCTTCATAATTTTGTCCAGTATAACGATTTGCACCGTCAATATCGGCCTGATAACCTTTCAGCGCATAAGGAACATCAGGTAATTTTTCACTTCGGTAATTTATTCCCGAATTTCCTTTTTCGGTAATATGGAATTCTCCTTTCAGTTCAAAATTGGCAGGTTCTCCGCCTTTCCACATAATAAATGAATTGGTTTTTAGTAGGGTTTGTGGTGTAATTTCTCCCACTAAACTCCCATCTTCAACTCGCCAATATGTTGGGTCACCTTCCCAACCATTCAGCGTTTTTCCGTTAAAAATATTGACAAAACCTTTTTCTTGACTTGAATTAATAACTTTACAACTAATGAATATGATAGAAATGAGCAATCCAATTTGCCAAAATGATAATTTATCTTTTAATTTCATGGAGGTAAGTATGTTATTATTTGTATAAGTAAGTATTCGGAATAATTTATTTGATACTACTGTAGGAACCAGTACTATCAAATTAAGGAATTTATGTGCTTAACGCTGGCAGGGTTCAAAATCCTGCCAGCGTTGAAGCCATATAACCCCGCATTTTAAAGAAAACGTTACTTGCCGTCCTTTTTAACTTCTGATTTGGTCGCCGAGAACATGGGATTTTTGTCATTCCCACCAGACATCAAATACGCCATTAAGTCTTTCATTTCATCGGCATTTAGGCTGTTAATTAATCCTCCAAACATAATGGAAACAGATGAAAATTTAGCGGAAACAACATTCTTTTTTAAGACTTTTTCCAAGACTTCTGGAGAATACGGATTCTGAGAAACGTAATAATAATTTTTGTCTTCATTAATCAAGCGTCCAACAATTGAACTGCCATTTTTAAGACTGTACTGCGTGGCAGCGTATTGATCAGAAACCGTTTTGTCGGGGTGGATAATTGCCTCTAACATATCTTTTGAGGAAAAACGAGTTCCTAATTGCGTTAAATCTGGCCCAATTGCTCCGCCCTCTCCCCGCATTGTGTGGCACATTTTGCAAGTTGCAGCGGAATACATTGCTTTACCTTGGGCAAAATCTCGATTTACTAATCCATTTTCAACCAGTTGCAAAGCAGTTTCCATTTTCCAATATCCACCTGGGCCTTTTGGTGCGGTGGCAGAAATTAAATCATTGCCATTTTTGCTTAATCTTTCTGCTCCAGATAATTTATCAAGATACGCCCTCTTGCTTTCAGGGACATTTTTTAAAGCCAATTTTCTTGCTCTATCTAAAAAGCCTACATAACTTCTTCCTCCTTTATAGCCGAATGCATCGTAATACCACTTGAAATATTTATCCTGAAGAGCGGGTGTCCAGCCAACTTTTGCTAAACTGAGCATGGTCGCATAATACGTATGTTGAGCAGGCGGAATATTCGCCAACATAGCGGCAATATCGGCTCCGTATTGAGGGTTTCGCAAAATCAAATCGCTTGAGGCCGTTGCTGTTTCAACATTCAATTCATTACTTCCCGCCTCGGTTTTGATATCCATCAATTTCATGGTTTTTGCCACGGCTTCAGGAGCATCTAAATAAATCAAAACCTTGCTCAATGAACGGTTCAAATGAGCGGTATTTGCTGGATAAAGTGGGTTCAAATACGCAATAATTTTAGGTTTTAAGGTAGCATCGGGTTGTCCCATTCTTAGAAATGCTAACTCAAATGCCCTCAATAAATCCAATTGTTGAGGTTGCGTTAAGGCTTTAAAGTTGATAGTTAAAAGCGCATTCAAAATTTCATTTTTCTTGTCTACTTTATTCTGGCGAATTAAGGAAACCAAGGCCTGAGTTTGTGCCATCGGGTCTTTTTCATTCAAAGCCAAGTTTTCCCATTCGCTTACAGGTTGATGTTCGATGGCCAAACGAGCAGCGTATCGAATAAATCTATCGGGATTTTTCAAATAAGGAAAAGCAATTTTAACGGCTTCTTTATTTGGTTCGCCTGTATGATATTGTTCCAAGCTTCTTCTGATGGTATTGGCAGAATTTATCGGTTTTGCCGCAACAGGGTCAGTATTTTCATTTCCAATATAAGAAACTCGGTATAAATCAGATTCTAATTTACGACCACCCGTTAAGAAATACAATGCTCCATCTGGACCAATAACGCCATCGGTTAATGGTAAAGGAAGTCCCGATAAAAATTCTTCTCTTTCGCCCGAATAAGTTGAACCCGAAGGTTTTAGATTTATTGCGTGAATAATGCCAAAACTCCAATCGAAAGCCAACAGCGTACTTTTATATTTTGCGGGAAATTTGGCATCTTTTAAATGGATTAAATTCGTTGGCGAACCTTGCCCAATGTTAAGAACGGCAGGTAAATTATCAGGAAATGTTGGCGACCATTTACTATTGCCCGTTCTCCAGCCAAATTCACTGGCACTTGTAGCGTGACAAATACGAGTTGGACGGTACCAAGGCAGACCAAAATCCCATTCCATATCCGCATCGTACACAAATAAATCGCCTACTTCATTAAAAGCCATATCAAAGGCATTTCGATAGCCAGCGCTAAATAATTCCCATTTTTTTCCTTCAGGGTCGAGGTTTGCAATCCATCCTCCTGGAGCATTACGGTCATTGGCGTGTCCACGAGGGTCTTTTATGAGTGGAAATAAATTGTCTTCCTGCCAATTTGAGGGTAAACGGTAAGCATCCAAAGGTGGAATGTCGGTATGATTTCCACAAATAACAAACAAAGATTTTTTGTCGGGAGAAAGCACGATGCTATGCGGGCCGTGTTCTCCTTCACCAACTAATTCTTTTAACAAGGTAAGTTTATCAAATTGGTCGTCATTATCCGTGTCTTGAAGTCGGTACAAGCCACTTTTACGAGTAAATTGTTTGTTATTTTTGCCGTTATTAATCATTACATACAAACTATTGAAGGCATACAATAAGCCATGAGCATAACCCATTCCCGTTGTATCAATATTGGGTGCTTTCCCAATTGTTAGCTTTTCGATAGTCGTTTTACTTTCAGTACCAATGGCGGGAATTTTTAAGCGATATAAAGAACCGTATTGGTCTGAAACAATCATCCTTCCTTTGTCATCGAAAGTCATTGAAACCCAAGAGCCATAATTATTTTCCGAAGGACTATAAAGATGTTCTGCTTTGAACCCATCAGTCAGTTTTAGCTTTTCAACTTTTGGATTTTCTACGCCTGAAATAGAAGGTTTTGTAGTTCTTACGGGTATAAATGAAGCAATTACAAAAATTGCAATTAGCCCAAAGAAGAGTTTAATATAAACACTTTTTGTAAACATGAGTTGTTGATTTTATAAACTATTTATTTTTTGATTTCTAATAAAATAATTATGAAATAATTAGGATAAATATAGTTAATCATACTACCTTTTTAGTACCGACCTGTAAGGTTTTGTCAAACCTTACAGGTCGAAATATTGATTTTGGTCAATAATAAAACTAAAAATAAGGTGTTAAGGCTGCTTCATCGGCAGGAAGACCATATAATAGGCTAATATTTGAGAAAGCGTTGCTCCGAAGTGTTGCGCCTTCTGGATAATAGTAATCCACAGGGTTTGCTTTAATTCGATTTCCGTAGGCTGTTATTACTTCAATGGCTCTGCCTGTTCTAATTAAGTCAAACCAACGTTTATTTTCAAAGGCTAATTCAACTCTTCTTTCTTGATAAATAGCACTCCGCATTTCAGTTTGCGAAATGGCTTTTGAAGCACCAAGACTCGCTCTTGTTCGGATTTGATTTAAATAAGTTGCGGCTTCAGAAACTTTATTTTGCTCCATTAAGGCTTCGGATAAAAATAATAGAACTTCTGAATAGCGGTAAATTGGCCAATTATTTCCCGTATTTCCGTGTAAAGTATGCGTCTTGGCGAATTTTTTGATGTACGGAAAAACCTTATTTGCCCTTAAACTTCCACTTAATGTTACATAACCAATTGAGGCACCTTTTCTTAAATCACCCGTTTCGTAAGCCGCAATAATATCGGGAGTTGGCGCATTATTGCCTTCACCTGTCAGCGGTTGTGGGTTAGAGGTCCCCGTGATGGGCTTTAATTCTTCGGGAGTCATTGGGCGAGGGAGAAAATTGTAAATTATACTGCCATTCAATCCCGCTGAACCTTCCAAAAACTGAACTTCAAAAATTGATTCTTGATTGTTTTTATTATCTGTATTGGTGGAAAAGGCATTTTCATACCCAACCATCAAACTGTATTCGCCACTCGTAACGATCTCTTTGGCTACTTTTTCAGCCTCTGCCCATTTCTTTTGAATAATATATACGTTTGCCAATAAGGTCTTTGCCGAACCAGAAGTAACTCGACCCGCTTCTTGTTTTGATTTTGGTAATAAAAAAGTGGAGGCTTGCGTAGCATCTTTAATAATCTGTGCGTACACTTCCTCAACTGAAGATAAGGGCAAAGCTGCTTCTTGTCTGATGGTTACGGGCGTTAAATGCAAGGGTACTTTTCCGAAATATTGTACTAATTCAAGGTAAGCATACGCTCTCAAAAATAGGGCTTGACCTTTCAGATTATTTTTTGAATCAGCATTAAATTCAACATTGTCAATCTGAGATAATATTTGATTGGCACGGGCTATAATTTGATAATCCAAACGGTAATTATTTAACACGTGGGTGTTTGAAGTAACACCATTGGCAGTTGGAACGGCAAAATCGGCAATATCTTCTTGCTGCTCAGTGGCTCCAAAGAGGATATTTCGGTAATAATAAGTATTGTCGGAGTGCATTTCTCCTAAAAGATACGCTCTGTCGTTGACAATACTTCGCAATGGCACATACGTCGCATTGACAGCTTGTTGAAAATCAGCTTCTTTATTAAAGAAAGTGGCTGAACTCAAGGCCGTTTCTGGAACGACCGTCAGAAAATCCTCTTTACAACTCGTTTGGGAAAACCCCAATATGATGGATATAATTAATACCTTTTTCATGTTTTCAAAAGTTTAATGTTTAGAAATTTAGATTTATACCGAGTGTATAGGTACGAGGCACGGGATAGTTTGACAAATCCAGACCTTGACTTAAGTTTCCACCATCACCATTGCCAGCACCATTGGCACTTGTTTCGGGATTTGGTCCGCCCCAATATTGCGTAAAAATGTACGCATTTTGGATGGAAGTATAAATCCTTGCCGATTTGAACACTTTATTCAAAGCGCCAATTGAGTACCCAAGTGTGATGTTTTTGATAGTGAAAAATGAAGCATCCGCAATAAATCTGCTGTTCATCCAATCCCTTTCAATACCCGTTACGTTACCGCCACCGACGGTTGTACCGTAAAATCCTTTCCCTGGATTTTCAACTGAACGGAAACGATATTGGGCTTCTTTTACCATGTTAAACACCCCATCTAAATTTGCCGTACTGTATAAGTGTCTGACTAATAATTGATTACCGTAAGAACCTGAACCGATCACACTAAAATCAAAGTTTCCGTATTGCAGTGTATTTGTAATCCCGTAAGTGAATTTTGGGAAAGGACTTCCAATGATTACACGGTCATCATTGTCACCGCCATTAGTAATAATTCCATCTCCGTTTTGGTCGGTTAATTTGATACTTCCTACCGTAGAACGACCTGGAACTTGGGGAGAATTCTTCAAATCTTCAGCATTTTTATAAACTCCTTGAGCTACATGTCCATAGAATTGCCCAAATGGCTGACCTACTTTGGTAATATGAAAGGCACCATAAACTCGGTCAATACCATCGGCTAAGGCTACCACTTCGTTTCTATTAAATGAAATATTGAAATTGGTTGTCCATTTTAATTTTCCAACAGTGTTTTTAGTGACAAGCGAAAATTCATGTCCCCAAAATTTAATCTCACCGATATTATCATTAAAATTTCCAAAACCAGATTCTTGTGCTACTTGAACACTGTATAATAGATTCGTTGTGTTTTTCTTATAAAAATCATAGATAAATTGCACTCGGTTATTGAATAAACCAAGGTCAAGTCCGATATCAAACTGGCGAGTAGTTTCCCAACCCAAATTTTTGTTTGCCAAAGATGTAACCACTGCCCCAGACGAAACTGTATTGCCAAAAACGGCGTTAACCGTATTGTTAATTAGAGCGTAGGAAGTATAATTACCAATATTATTATTCCCAATAACGCCGAAACTTGCTCTAAGTTTCGCAAAAGAAATTTCGGAATATTTTTGAATAAATGGCTCGTCCGAAATCACCCAACCCACTGATGCAGAGGGAAATGTACCCCATCGATTATCTGAACCAAAGCGAGATGAACCATCGGTTCTCACAGCGGCAGTAAATAAGTATTTGCCTTTATAATTGTACGTTAATCTGGAAAGGAAGGAGGTTAAACTCCATTCTTGAACGCCATTAAAAGTACCCGCCCGATTGACATTAATTGCTCCCTGCACCGTTGGAAGTCTGTCGTCTGCATAAGTGTCGGCTTGGGTACGTGTGCTTTCTTGTCTAAATTTTTGGTTTGTGAAACCCACTAATAATTCAAAATTGTGATTATTATTGAAACTCTTCGAATACGTAGCCAAATTTTCATTCAACCAAGTGGTATTTTCCGTGTTTTCACGAATTGAAACGGCCGTGGTTGGAATCGGAACATTGATTGCACTCGTCGCAGTGGAAGGATTAAAAAAGAAGAATTTTGTACGCAAAACCTCCACGTTAAAAGTCGATTTCAAGACTAAACCGCTAAATGGTTTATATTGAAGATACGCATTTGAAATTAGGTTTGTGGTCGTGGTCTCATTCACTAATTCATTTGCTGCACGCACCCAATTGGCGTAAGCGAAAATATTTCCTGTACTGGCTGGGAATTTATTGAAAAGAGTCAATTCACCATTGGCATCACGAATTGGCATAACTGGCCAAGTGTGCAGCGCATTAAATAAAATACCCGTTCCTCGGTCACCGTCCGTTCTTGGCGTATTATCGAAAACGTATTGAGGCGCTAAATTAAAGCCCAGTTTTATTTTGTCCGAAACATCAAATTCAGAATTTATCCGAAGTGAATACCTTTTATAAGCATTATTTATCACCACGCCTTGCTGATTAAAAACCCCCGCAACCACGGCAGTTCGGGCTTTTTCTCGGTTGGAAGTGATGCTTAAATTATAACTTTGTAACGGTGCGACTCGCAAAAGAGCATCATACCAATCATTATTTTTACCTTCATATTGGGCTGGATTTTGAAATTCTGCGGGAACTGGTTGCTTGGCATCCTCATAAGATTCTTTTTTAAACTGTGCAAATTCAACCGCATTCATCATTTCAATCCTGCCTTTCATGGGAACTTGTTGTAAGCCTGTGAAAGTATTAAAACTCACACTCGTGCCAGCTTTTCCTTTTTTAGTCGTTATCAAAACCACTCCATTGGCTGCCCTTGAGCCGTATAAAGAGGTGGAAGCGGCATCTTTCAAAATGGAAATTTCTTCAATTTCATCGGGGTTCAACGCACTAATATTCCCAGTAATCGGAAAACCATCAATCACGTAGAGTGGGTCACTTCCTGCCGAAACCGAGACTTGCCCTCGAATACGAACCGACATTCCTTGACCAGGTTTTCCCGTAGTTTGGTTTATTTGAACTCCTGCCAATTGCCCCTGTAGTTTTTGGGTAATTTGCGAAACTGGAATGTCTTTCAACTCTCGATAATTTACCGTTTGAACGGCTCCGGTAACTTCCTTTTTCAACTGTGTGCCGTACCCGACTACCACAATTTCATCCAAATTCTGTTGATCTTCGTTCAACAGTACACTCAAAATATTTTGTCCTTCGGTAATCGCTACTTCTTTCGATACGTAGCCGATAAAACTGAATGATAAAACGGCTTTATTGCTTACTTCAATCTTAAAACTACCTTCAGCATCCGTAGTAGTACCTCTTGTTGTGCCTCTTACCGCAACACTTACACCACTTAATGGAACGCCATCTTGACCAGAAACTTTACCTTTGATTTGTTGCTGAGAAAAAGCAACTGATGAGAGAAACAGAATCGTTGCAAAAAAACAGGTGGACGCAATAATTCTGACTTTGTGAAAAGTAATTGTGTTTTTCATTTGTAAAGGTTATTTAGAATTTGAATAATTTTAATAGCACTTAATAAGTATATTATTTCTTAAAATTATTCAAATTTTATAAATTATTAATTAACGACTGTCCTGTACCTTAATGCGTTAAAAAAAGAAGTATTTACATAAAACAGATGCTTCTTCAGAAATCAAGAAATAGAAAATTTAGTTAAAATCGGGAATTCTTCTACTGTTAAAATATTCATTTTTAGATATTTATAAATAGGAGAAACCACGGTGCTAAAATATAATTTTGACAAGACAAAGTTTTTTTAATTATCCATTTGTAAGGCTCAATTCTATTAAACGTACATAATTAGAATTTATACCTCACAATTAAGAGAAATAATTTCCTTCGGTTTGCTGCATTTTACTTAGCATTCATACATTAAATATGTATTAATTCTTAAAGTTTTTAGTATGAAAAAGTCATACAAATTTCATCATTCAATAACCTTCACTTTTTATGTCAAGGATACCTTTGTGGATAAAATATTTAATGAAAAACATTCGCCATTTATTTTTGTGGATGCCATCAGTTTTGTTAAAATATTTACTTAAAATCCCCAAAAAATTATGCAGAAAAATTTACTAAAAGTCTTACAGACTTTTCTGATTGTGTCAACTACATTAATACAGTCAATGGCACAGAACAGCACGATAACAGGTAGTGTTTCGTCGGCCTCTGGCGAGGTTGTTCCGGGGGTTTCTATCCAAATAAAAGGAACCAATTTAGGAACAGTTACTGACACTAAAGGCTTTTATAAAATTAGCGTGAATGGAGAAAAAACCGTGCTTATTGTTTCTTCAACTGGCTTTGCTTCCCAATTAGTAGTCGTGGGGAATCGTAGTAAGATTGACGTAGTTTTGGAAGAAGATACCAAAACACTTGATGAGGTAATTATTACGGCTTTAGGTATAAAACGTGAAGAAAAATCCTTGGGATTTGCCGCTCAAACTATCAATGCCCACGCCGTTGTTGACGCTAAATCTAATAACTGGGTAAATACGCTTTCGGGTAAAGTAGCTGGTTTAAATATTCAAGGGGTTGGTGGTGGACCAATGGGTTCATCCAGAATTACATTACGAGGTGAATCTTCGTTGAATTTAGAAAATAACCAAGCTCTTATTGTGGTTGATGGCGTCCCGATTAGTAGTAAAATTACGGGTACTGGTTATACTTCACACCTTTCGGCAGATAGTCCCGTTGATTATGGCTCAACAGTTTCAGATCTGAATCCTGACGATATCGAAAACGTTACTGTGTTGAAAGGAGCCGGTGCAACTGCACTTTATGGTAGTCGTGCGGCTGGTGGTGCTTTAGTTATCACCACGAAAACGGGTGCAAGAAAAGATAGAGGAATTGGGGTTACTTTCAACAGTAACGTCAGTTTTGAACAAGTAAATCGTTATCCAGATTATCAATTTGAATACGGAGAGGGCAGAACAAGTGCCTATTATTCTTATTTAAACAGTGCTGATGGTATCAATACAAGCACATCGGCTGGTGCGGGACGTGCGTGGGGACCAAAATTTAATGGTCAAAATTATTTTCAATATAATCCAAATTCCCCCGACGGGAAAGCCACTGAACGTACGCCTTGGGTTCCCTACAATAATTATATTTCTGGTTTTTTCCAAACGGGAAGAACAATCTCAAATAGTATTTCACTCGAGGGAGGTACTGATAAAGGTTCTGCAAGGTTTTCATTTACGCACATGAAAAATGAGTGGATTATTCCAAATACTGGTTTTGAGCGTATCAATGCTGCTTTATCGGTTAACCAACAATTATCAAGTAAATTAAAAATTATTGGGAAGGCAAATTATACCAATAAGCAGAGTGATAATTTGCCCGCAGCAGGTTACAATAATCAATCTCTCATGTATTTTTTGATGATTGGAACCGCACCAAATATAAATCCAGCATGGTTTAATCCTTATTGGCAATCTGATTTAGAAGGTGTTCAACAGCGTAATCCTTTCAATCCTGGCCCTGATAATCCATATTTGGGCATGAACGAGATGTTGAATAAAATGAATAAACACGGATTTATCGGTAATATTTCAGCCAATTATCAGATTTCTGATAAATTTGATCTTATGATTAGAAGTGGTTTGGATATGTCTTTTGAATATCGTTCGCAACAACGTCCATTCAGTATGACCAAATATCCAAGAGGAATGTTCAGAGAGCAAAATGTTTTTAGTTACGAATCTAACACAGACTTTTTATTGAATTACAAGGATAAAATTAAAGATAAAATTACGGTAAGAGCTTCGGTTGGTGGTAATGCAATGAATCAAACGTATGATTTTGCAGGTTTATACGCTGACCAATTAGCCCAGCCAGGAATCTATCAAATTTCTAATAGTTTAGACCAAGCCGTTGCTGACCCACTCAAAACTCGTAAGGCAATTAATAGTATTTACGCTACCACACAGTTTGCTTTTGACGAAATGATTTTCTTAGATTTTACGGGTAGAAATGATTGGTCAAGTACGCTTCCTTTTGTTAATAATTCATTTTTCTATCCTTCGGTTAGTTCAAGTTTTTTACTGAATGAATTATTAAAAGTACCCGATGTTATTTCATTTGCTAAAGTTCGTGCTTCTTGGGCTCAAGTTGGAAATGATACTCGACCTTACCAAACAGTGCGTTATTATGACCGAATTTATAGCAATAATTTCACAAATCCATCCACCCTATTCAATGCAAATCTTAAACCTGAAATTACATCAAGTTATGAGTTTGGTTTGGACTTGCGTATGTTCAAAAACCGTATCGGTTTAGACGTTGCGTTTTATAATAATGATAGTCGTAATCAAATTTTGGCCATACCGCTCGATCCTACTTCAGGATTCTCAAATGCGCTCATAAATGCAGGTTTAATCAATAGCAGAGGTGTAGAAGTAAAATTAGTGGGTAAAATCGTCAATAATTCTAATTTCAAATGGAATTCTACGGCAATTTGGTCGCAAAATCGTAGTTATGTACGTGAATTAGCGGAAGGAATTACTAACCAAACCATTTATAGTCATAGTGGAAATGTAACCATTGAAGCCCGTGTCGGTGGGTTAATGGGTGATATGTACGGTCGTGGTTTCCAACGTTCTCCTGATGGACAAATTATTTATTCATCGACTGGGTTGCCTGCCCAACTCGACCCTACCGTTAAAAAATGGGGAAATGCTTTTGCTGATTGGAAGGGAAGTTGGTCGAATGAATTTGCTTATCGAGGGCTTAAATTAAGTGTTTTATTAGACGGTCAAATGGGTGGAAGTATGTATTCACAAACCAATCACAAGAACAATACCCTTGGAAAAACCCAAGTAACACTCCCGGGAAGAGAAGGTGGAATTATTGGTGATGGTGTTGTTTTGCAACCCGATGGAGCGTATAAACCCAATACAGTTAAAGTTGCGGCGAGTGCTTACTATGATAATTACTATCAAATTAGTAACGCAGAAGTAAATATTTTTGATGCTTCATTTCTGAAAATTCGAGAGGTTCGTTTCGAGTTCAGTTTGCCACAAAGTTTGTTAAGTAAAATCGGCGTTCGTCAAACAAGCGTAGCTGTGTTTGGACGTGATTTATTCAATTTTACTAAGTTCCCTGGTTTCGACCCAGAAGGCGGTAATCTTAATAATGGTACCTTGACTCCTGGTGTGGAACTCGCACAGTTTCCGTCTACAAGAAGCATGGGAGTAAACCTGACATTCAAATTTTAATTTAAAAGTATTTCAAAAATGAAAAATAAATTCAAATATATAATTGCAATTTTAGTAGTGGGGTCATTTATTACATCATGTAGTAAGAATTTTGAAGAAATCAACGTTGACCCAAATCGCCCCGAAAAGGTGAATCCTGGGGTGATTTTAGGGCAAATGCAGTACCGAATAATTAATAATTCAGTAACCGCAGCCCGTGGTTTTACCCACGAATTAATGCAAGTTGATGCTCCACGTGCCAGTACGAGTGGATTAGGATTGCATCGTTATTCTGTTAGTCCTGGTGTGGGTGTTTGGAGTAGTTTCTACCAAAACCTTACCGATGCCGAAGATATTTATGCAATTGCTGATCGTCTGAAAGAAAATAATTACAAAGCAATCGCCTTACTTTATAAATGTTGGGCTTATTCTATTTTAACAGATTTATATGGAGATGTACCATATTCACAAGCAATTAAAGCAACGGAAGGGAATTTTAAACCATCTTTTGATAAACAAAAAGATATTTATACCCAAATTCTAAAAGATTTAGAAACAGCGAATGGTTTATTTGATGACACTAAAATATTAGCATATGGAGGTGACTTAGTTTACAATACGAGTGTGTTGACAGGAGATAAAAATATGGGTATTCAACGTTGGAAAAAATTTGCCAATTCACTCCGATTAAGATTATTGTTGAGGTTATCCAAAAGAGAGGGAGAACTAAAAATTAAAGACCAAATAACCGCCATTTTAGCTGACGCCGTAAAATATCCTACTTTTACTGCTAATGCAGACGAAGCTATATTTCGTTACCCTGGCACATTTCCGTATTTTAATCCCTACTATAATGCTCGTACTTTGGATTGGAGAGAAGGAACGTATTTTACTGAATTTTTCTTAAATCCCATGAATGCCAGTGCCGATCCACGTCGTGCCATTTGGGCGATTCCAGTTATGGTAGGCGGTATTTCAACCTTCCGAGGTATTCAAAGTGGTTATCCAACCACGTTGGAATATGTAGTTGGTCAAAATTCAAGTTATACCGATGCACTTAAAACGCTCCCGCAGTTAGGGGTTATGATGACCTTAGCTGAAGTAGAATTTATTAAAGCTGAGCTTTCTCTTAAAGGATATAGCACGGGTAAAACGCCAAAGGCCCATTATGAAGCTGGAATTGCTGCTTCAATGATACAATGGGGAGCCGTATTGCCTACTGCTTTTTTGAGTCAAAAAACTATTGCTTATGACGCAACGGGTACTTCTGAAAAGCAATTAGAACAAATTATGCTACAAAAATACTACGCTTATTTTTTTGTAGATTATCAAGCATGGTTTGAAAAACGTAGAACTGGATATCCAGTTCTACCTCGTGGTGCGGGTATTCCAGCCGAAAATAAATTTCCCAGCCGTGTGCCGTACCCAACTTATTTGCAATCGCTTAATCCAGAAGGATTATCGGGTGCCACGGTTTCTATTGGTGGTGACAATAGCGACACGAAAGTATGGTGGGAAAAGTAAATTATCTTTATATGTTTATTACAAACGCTGGTAGGTTCTAAGTAGCTTACCAGCGTTATACTTTTAAAAATAACTCAAATGAAACAAATTTTTAAGCTCATGTTGTTGCTATGTTCTGTGGCAACCTATGGACAATCTTTAAATGCTCAACTTGAAAGTCGCCGAGTAATGTTGCCCAATGGCTGGTCGTTGACTCCTGCGGGGCGGTCGATTGAAGTGGGTGATTTACCGTTGAATATGTCGGTTTCTTCGTCTCAAAAATTGATGGCAGTAACAAACAATGGGCAAGGTAAGCAAACGATTCAGCTAATTGATATAAAAACTGAGAAAATGCTGGATAACGTAGAAATCCCAAAATCATTTTATGGATTAAAGTTTAGCCGTGATGAAAAAAGCCTATATGCCTCGGGGGGTAATGATAATTGGATTCTGAAATATGCCATTGTCGAAAATAAACTTATCCTAAGTGATAGTTTAATTTTAGGTAAAAAATGGCCCAACAAAATTTCTCCCGTGGGAATTGAGATAGACGATGACCGTCAATTGATATACGTGGTTACCAAAGAAAACAACTCGTTTTATATAATAGATTTGAAAACTAAAGCCATCGTACACGAGCAAAATTTAGGTCATGAAGGATATACGTGCGTTCTTTCTCCCGATAAAAAAATATTGTATATCTCACTCTGGGGCGGTCGTAAGATTGCTTTATTTGATACTGAAACCCGCAAAATTACAAGTACAATTGCCGTTTCATACAATCCCAATGAATTAATTCTGAGCAAAAATGGAAAGCATTTATTTGTGGCAAATGCGGGAGATAACAGCGTTTCAGTGATTGATACAAAATTACAAAAAGTAATCGAGGTATTGGACGCAGGTTTGTATCCAAACTCATTGGTTGGGTCGGCTACCAACGGGGTTGCCTTATCTAAAGATGAAAAAACTCTTTATATTGCTAACGCAGATAATAATTGTTTAGCAGTTTTTGATGTAAGTACCAAAGGAAAGAGTTATTCAAAAGGGTTTATGCCAGTGGGGTGGTATCCTACGAATGTGAGAGTGGTAGGTAAGAAAATTTTTGTCGCAAACGGAAAAGGATTTACTTCATTTGCGAATCCCAAAGGGCCACAACCTTCACAAAAAGCCATCCGTTCGGAATCTCATCTGGGGGAAGATACTCGTGGACAATACATTGGCAATTTGATGAAAGGAACGCTCAGCATTATTGATTCACCAAGTGAAAGTGAACTAACCATTTATTCTAAAAAAGTGTACGAAAATACGCCCTATAAAAAAGACAAAGAACTTATCGCTGAAGGCGAAATAAACAATCCTATTCCTATGAAAGTAGGAGATTCGTCCCAAATTAAGCACGTTTTTTATATTTTGAAGGAAAACCGTACTTATGACCAAGTTTTTGGGGATATAAAAGAAGGAAACGGTGATTCAACGCTCTGCTTATTTGGGGAAAAATACACACCAAATCAGCATAAATTAGCTAAAGAGTATGTGTTACTCGATAATTTTTATGTCGATGCTGAAGTTAGTGCTGATGGTCATAACTGGTCTTTAGGCGCTCATGCTAATGATTATTTAGAAAAAACTTGGCCTACAGCTTACGGTAGAAGAGGTGGTGTAACCGAAGCAATGGGACGACGTGAAATTGCCAATAATAAAAGTGGTTTTATCTGGGATATTTGTAAAACCAAGGGAGTTAGTTTTCGTACGTATGGTGTTTTTGCCGACGACAAAAAGGGGAACATCCCTGTCTTAGATAAAGCACACGTTTGTTCATATTTTACAGGATATTATAACCAAAAAATAAAGGATACAACTCGAGTAACCCAATGGAAGAGAGATTTTGACTCTTTGGTTGTTGCTAAAGCCGTTCCTGCTTTCAACTCAATTAGGCTTGGTGCTGATCATACGCAAGGAATGGCAGTAGGAAAACCAACTCCTTTTGCTTGCGTGGCAGATAATGATTTAGCGGTAGGAATGTTTATTGAACATTTAAGTAAAAGCCCAATCTGGAATCAATCGGCCGTATTTATCTTGGAAGATGACGCACAAAATGGCCCGGACCACGTGGATGCACACCGTTCAACTGCTTTGGTAATAAGTCCTTACACAAAACGTAAATCTATTGATCATACGATGTATTCAACCTCAGGAATGTTGCGAACCATAGAACTGATTTTGGGTCTACCTCCGATGACCCAATACGATGCTGCCGCCACGCCGATGTATCGCTGTTTTACTTCAAAACCTGATTTTATGCCTTTTAAATCGATTGCTGTTTCGGTGGATTTGAGTGAGGTAAATACTGCGTACACTCCCTCGGCTAAACGTTCAGAAGGGTTAGATTTTACAGAAGTGGATAGTAACGATGATAACCTTTTCAATGAAATTCTCTGGAAAGGTATTAAAGGGGAACTCTCACAATTGCCCGCTCCGAGGCGCAGTGCATTCGTAAAGGTGGTAAAAAGCGACTTAGATTAATATAGAATGCTTTTAAAACAAAAAGATTGATGATTATTTTTAACAGTCTTTAACAATTGTTGAAGTAAATAAAAGCAATATAGAACCGCCAGATAACGTATTTATGAGTATAATTAACTCATATTTCAAAAATTAGTGGTGATAATGGAAAGAAAAAAATTTTTAAAATTCGGTTTGTCAAGTCTGGGATTGATGACAATTGCCCCATTGCTAATTACTTGCAAAAGTTCATCAGTTGATGCTGTGACGACAACCACTGGTTCATCGACCACCCCTGGTTCAACCAATGGGAGTTCAGCCAGTGATTTCACAGTGAATCCGTCGGAAACGGAAGGGCCATTCCCAACGCATACACCTGCCAGTTATGTGATAAAAGATATTACTTCGGGCAGAGCAGGTGTAGGTATGTTTACAAACATTACGATTAAAAATAAAAATAATAGCTGTGCTAATTTAGCAGGAGCGGTTGTGGATACCTGGCATTGTGATGCCGATGGTAATTATTCTGAATATGGAGGTTCAGGAATGCAAGCTACGAATTATTCATCCGTACATTTTTTAAGAGGTCGTCAAACAACGGATGCAAACGGTTTAGTTAGCTTTTCCTCAATTTTTCCAGGTTGGTACAGCGGACGTGCCGTTCACATTCACGTCCACGTATATAATACGAGTGGCAAATCACTTTTGGTAACGCAAATTGCCTTTCCTGCAACTGTCTGTGATACCGTTTTTACCACAGTAGCCTCATTTTATAAAAAAGGAAAAGCCGACACAACCAACGAAAAAGATAATGTTTTTAGCGATGGATATTCAACGCAGTTAGCATCATTATCGGGTGATATTACCAATGGTTTTACCTTGACTCATACTATTGTGGTCAGTGCTTAGGAATAATTATAAAATGAAAATGTAGCTCAAATACGACTTTTGAGCTACATTTTTTATCACAATAAAATGCGACAAACCGAAGGAATAATTTATCTTTCCGAACACAGAGAATGTTTTCAAACCGATACTTTTAGGAGTTATTTTACGCTCCCAAATCCCACCTCGACTTCTCCTTTTACGTCCTTAATTAAGTTTTTGGATAACACTTTATCGGCTCAAAAAACGTCGATATTTTTAGCCGATGATGATTACGTTATAATACTTTTGCCCTTAGTAGGAGCGGTGGAAGTATTTTATCAAAATGAAAGTAATATCCTCAATCCGGGAGAATTAGCTTGTTTTTCGATAAAAAATCAGGATGAAATTCTTATCCAAAATCCTTACGAAACGGAGCTGATAAATTATCTTGAAATTTGGATAAAGCCAGAAAAGCAAATGCCTCATGGGAAGTATTTTTATGAATTTGACTTGGAGAAAAATGTCAATTCTTTGTTTCAAATTGCGGAAAATTATTTGACAGAAAAAGTTTTTATGGGCAAATTTGGTGGGAGGAAAGAAGGCGTTTTACCGATTGAGAATAGCGCATTTGTATTTATCATCAATGGTGCTTTTGAAGTTCAAAATAGACTTTTGGAAGCTCGCACAGGACTTTCTCTCTGGAATTTGGATGAACTTGAAGTCGAAGGTTTGGCGTATGAAAATATTATTTTGGTGATTAATAATTAGGCATATTCCACTGAAATTAAGTATTATGTCAAAAATGGAAGTCGTTCTTCAAAAGGATGACTTCCATTTTTGCTGTAAAATTTATGATAATGCTATTTTAATTCTCTTCACTGCTTCCTCTAAAACTGATTTTGGGCAGGCAAAATTTAGGCGTAAATAGCCATCACCCATAAAAGTTTTTCCGGTCATTAATCTTACTCCTGACTTTAAAATTACTTCTTGAATATTCTCAATGCCTGTTTCACGGGCATCAATCCAACCTAAATAAGTAGCTTCCAGCGGTAATAATTTCAAACCTTTGTATCCATTTAATTCCTGATACATATAATCGTGGTTGGCTTTCAAATAATCAATTAATTGCAAACGCCAGTCTTCACAATCACGATAAGCTGCCATGGCCGCCACCATTGAATGTCGGGGAAGTGGCGGGAAAAAACCATCTTTTGCGGCATTAAATTTTTGTCTCAATTCAGGGTTCGGAATGATGGCTACTGAACAGCCCAAACCCGCAATGTTGAAGGTTTTTGACGGTGCTAATAGCGTAATGGTCATATCCTCAGTTACTTGACTCAAACTGGCTATGGGAATGTGTTTTTTATTTTCATCCAAAATTAAGTCACAATGGATTTCGTCTGAACAAATAATGATGTTATGTTTTTGACAAATTTCTGCCAATTTTACTAATTCTTCCTTCGTAAAAACCGTTCCCGCAGGGTTGTAAGGATTGCACAACATGAACAATTTTGTATCCTCCGTAATCGCTTTTTCGAGCGCATCAAAATCGAATGTCCAACGATTTTCTACTTCAATTAAAGGAAACGTTTGTAGTTTTTTACCTACGTACCCAGGCGCAAGATGAAAAGGGTGATACACTGGAATGGAAGTAATAACGGCTTCGCCAATTTCGCCAATCGCTCGACAAGTTGCGGTAATAGCAGGAACAAGTCCAGGAATCCAAACTTGCCATTCTTTTTCAGTTTTCCAACCATAAAGCCGTTCAAGTCGAGCTTGCAAAATGTCTTTTAGTTCTTCAGGAACGATTGAATAGCCAAAAACACCATGTTCGGTAACTTCTCTAAGTGCTTCTAAAATTGGTTCTGGACTTCTGAAATCCATGTCCGCCACGGGCATTGGAATGGTTCCTTCGGGGTCTTGGAAGAAATCCCATTTGAAAGAATCGGTATTTTTTCTGTCGATGACTTCGTTGAAATTGTATTTCATAAATTATTGTATTTCAGTGGATTTAAGTTTATCTACGTATGATTTGAATTTTATGGAAATGATAAATACAAAGCCCATTAAAGCGGCATTAATAAAAAATGATATTTGATAGGAGCCTTCTAAATTAAATAATTTTGCGATTAAAAAAGGCCCTAAAAACGCTCCTCCGCCTTCAAACATACTAATGGTTCCGTTGATTTTGCCCGCTTCTTTCAATCCAAAACTTTTGATAATAATGAGATTATATAGCGAATAAATTCCACCCCAACTAATGGCTAAAAAGGTAATTGACGGCAATATTATTGATTTATCCATCGAAGAAAAACCTAAAATGCCCAATATCATCAATAGACAGCAAGTTGAAAAAACGATGTATGGATTAATATAATCGGCAAATAATGAAATTAACAGCTTGCTCAAACCAGCAATTAAAAAATATAAAGTTAAATAATAACTGGCATTTTTAGCATCAAAACCCAAACCAACTACGTGCAGAAAAACATTAGCAATGGTGCCTACAAGGCTATAAAATGTGCAAAATCCACAGATACATATTAACCAAAATAGGTGTTTTTTTGTAGCTTCTTTATACGACATTCCTATTTTCAACAAATCTGAACTAATATTTTTTTCGAGATTTTTTCCAAATCCTAAGGCAAAAATGCCAATTTCAGCGGGTGAATTTTTTACAAAGAAATAAATATAAAAAAAGGCTAACAATGGAAATATTGATAGTATTTGAAATGCTTGTCGCCAACCGTAAGCATCTAATAAATGGGTGTTTAAAGGGGAGAAAATGGCACTTCCAAGACTTGTGCCTACTAAAACTATCCCAATGGCCAATCCTCTTTTGTCATTAAACCATGATGAAACCAAGATGATACACGAAACTGAACCTGCCGTAACCATAGCAATTCCCAAGAAAAAATGAACAAGATAGGCTTCAAATTTATTATGAATAAAACTATAACTCGCCAGCGTTATTGCTAAGGTTAATGTGCCCAAAAGAAGCATTTTTTTTACTCGAATCTTGTCAATAATTATCCCCGAAATTAAGATGAAAAGAAGTGTGACACCATTAGTAATTGATTCTCTGACTTTTAATTCCTCACGACTCCAATGAAATTCATCCAAAAATGCTTTGTCGAAAACTGATAAAGAGGTGGTAGTCAGACCATTAACTACAATTAAGGTAAGAAGCC
>JBBAKY010000062.1:0-21262 GCA_040403295.1 Arcicella sp. | reverse complement strand
AGAGTAGTATTTTTTGTTAATGATGCTTTTTATTCTGTAATAAGGAAACATTGTTTTTATGATGCGTGTTATCAATACGTAACCAACGCTTATTGAGAAATCATGGAAAAAGTCGAAAAAATAAAACAAGCTTATATTGAGTACTTCCTTGAAAATGGAACCGCTCCAACCTCTATTTTCTCATTTACGAAGAAGCTAAAAATGAAAGAAATCGAATTTTACGATTATTTTAATTCTTTTGAGCTTTTAGAAAGTGATATATGGTTAGGTTTTTTCAAAGAAACAATCGCCAAAATTGAAGCTGATTCGGTTTATGCAACTTATAGCGTAAGAGAAAAACTCTTGGCTTTTTACTACACTTGGGTCGAAACGCTTAAAAATAATAGAAGTTATGCCGCAAAAACTTGGCAATTGATTGATAAAAGACGCATGAAAACACCCGTTTTTATGACCGATTTAAAGACCTCTTTCAAAGAATATGCCCGAGATTTAGTGATGGAAGGCAAGGAAAGTAGAGAAGTACAACCCCGAAAATTTTTTGACGAACGTTATCCAGATGCTTTTTGGGTACAATTTTTAATGGTTTTAGACTTTTTTGTTAAAGACAAATCAAAAGGTTTTGAACAAACTGATGCCATGATTGAAAAGTCGGTGAATACTTCTTTTGATTTAATTGGTTCGTCTGCCCTTGATACTGTTTTAGATTTTGCAAAATTTATGTATCAAAATAGATAAAAATTTTCTGAAATTTGGATTTAGGTATCAGTATTTATTAATTATCCATTCAGAGACATTCATTATTATTTTGAATAATTCAAAAAGAACGAATTTGGAAATTCGTAATACATCAAAAATGAAAGAACAAAATTCAATTCCAACATCAAAAGTTGCTCGGTCAATGCAGTTTGTCAAGACTGGCGTGAAAATTGGAGGAAATTATTTGAAATATAATGTCAAAAAAATAATTGATTCTGAAACCACTAAGGAAGAATTACATCAAGACAACGCCGCTGATATTTATTCATCCCTAAGTGAAATGAAGGGTTCAGCCCTCAAAGTTACTCAGATGTTGAGTATGGATAAAGGAATGCTTCCACGGGCATATCGTGAGAAATTTGCGATGTCTCAGTATTCTGCGCCCCCACTCTCTGGCCCTTTAGTAGTAAAAACATTTAAAAAATATTTTGGCAAAGCACCCCAAGAAATGTTCGATACTTTTGGGATGAATGCCGCAAATGCCGCTTCAATCGGACAGGTTCATAAAGCCACAAAAGATGGGAAAGAATTTGCGGTTAAGGTGCAATATCCAGGCGTTTCTGAGAGTATTGGCAGTGATTTGAACATGATTCGTCCAATTGCCATTGCCATGTTTGGGTTGAATGAAAAAGATGTGGATAGATACATGGGCGAGGTGCGTGAAAAACTTATGGAAGAAACCGATTACGTGCTTGAATTAAAGCGTTCCGTTGAAATTTCGGAAGCTTGTTCGCACATCAAAGGGCTATTTTTCCCAAAATATTATCCTGAATATTCTTGTGATAAAATCCTGACAATGGATTGGTTGGAAGGACAGCATTTGAACGAATTTTTAGCCACAAATCCTTCTCAAGAAGTCAGAAATAGCATTGGACAACTTTTATGGGATTTTTATGATTTTCAAATTCATACCCTTAAACAAGTACACGCAGATCCGCATCCTGGTAATTTTTTGATGCGACAAGATGGTACTTTAGGCGTAATTGATTTTGGTTGTATAAAAGTCATTCCAGATTTTTTCTACGATAACTATTTCGCTTTGCTCAATTTTGATACTTTGTTGGATAATGAAAAAACGGTTGATATTTTCAAAAAATTAGAGTTTATTACGCAATACGATAACGACAAAGAAGCCATTTTCTTTACGGATTTATTCAGAGAAATGATTTATTTGTTGGGTAAACCATTTGCTTCAGACGAGTTTGATTTTTCCGATGATGACTATTTTGAAAGTGTTTATAAATACGCTGAGAAATTGCAGAATTTGGAGGAATTGAAAACATCAAAAGTAGCCAGAGGTTCGCAACATGGACTTTATATTAACCGTACCTATTTTGGCTTGTACTCGATTCTGAATGAGTTGCGGGCTAAAGTTGTAACCTCTCGCCCAGAATGGCTTTGTTCGGTTACTGTGTAGAATATTTGAAATACAAGAAATCTCATTGAATCAATTTCAATGAGATTTCTTGTACTGAGAGGTATTTTATATTAAATTTTCTATACAAAATACGCCCGTTTACTTCACAAAATTCTTAGAATGGTAAGTCTTGGTCGTCCGCACTAAATGATGGCAAATCTGCCACTGGAGGTGCTTGTCTTGGAGCTGATGACCCTTGGTTTTGTGAAGGTGCAGAGGATGTTGCAGAGGATGCACCACCGCTCACTTGGTCAATTCTAAATGCTCTTAAATCTGTGTACCAACGTTCGTTATACTCACGTGATTCTACACTAAAGGTTACTCTTAATTTCTCGCCTACTGAAAATGTCTTCAAATCTGCGGCTTTATCGCCCCAAGCCGTAAAACAGGCTTTTTTAGGATATTGATCCTCGGTTTCCAATACAAAATCTTGCTTTACCCAAGCACCATTTTTCCCTTGTCCTGTCACTTCGGACAATACTTTAACTAAATTTCCTTCAAATTCTAAAGCCATTGTTCTTTTTATTTTAATGTAAATGTATTTTTTAAAACTAAAACTAAAATTTAAGTCTTTGATAACGACCCTTTTAACGAAAATCTAACATCGAATCATGAATATCAACCTTTAATCTCTTTGCAAATAATTATTTTTTGCCTAATTTTACAACATCAAAAATGGCGATGTGGTGAAACTGGTAGACATGCTACTTTGAGGTGGTAGTGGGAGCAATCCTGTAGGAGTTCGAATCTCCTCATCGTCACGAAAGTCCTTCCAATTAATTTTGGAGGGACTTTTTTGTATAATTACAACAGTTTTTCACCTTGCTAAGTTCTATTATTTATGACTAAAATTGACTAAAATTCTCAATTTTCAAACGATAATTGTAGAGGTTTATCGTATAACAAAGCGTTATCAACTTTGGCAATAATTTTGGCAAAATCGGCTGGATTATTTACAAAATCAAGATTATTTACATCCAAAATTAACAGTTTTCCCTCTTTATAATTACTCGTAAATTCTTCGTAATGTTCGTTTAAATCGCCTAAATATTTTTCCGACATATTGACCTCAAAATCACGCCCACGCTTTTTTATTTGGGATAATAATTTTGGTAAATCTGCCTTTAAATAGATGGTTAAATCGGGTGCTTTTACTGAACGCATCATCAAGTCAAAAATACCCCTATAAGTAGCATAATCATGGGTTGACATAATACCCGATTTGAATAAATTCATCGCAAAAATATGTGCATCTTCATAAATCGTACGGTCTTGAATGATTCGACGGTTGGATTTTTGAATTTGTAATACTTGTTCGTAGCGACTTTTCAAGAAATACATTTGCAAATGAAACGCCCAACGTGGCATATCTTCGTAAAAGGGTGGAAGGTAGGGATTGCCTTCTACAGCTTCGTATAACACTTCCCAACCAAAATGTTCGGCTAATTTTGTGGCTAATGTCGTTTTACCCGCTCCGATATTTCCAGTAATGGCTATGTGCATTTTTTTCTAATGGTTGAATAGTGGATTGTTGATGTATTGAGTGCAAATTTCCGTAAAAAATGTGGAAGAAATTAGTCTGAATTTGATTTAATTTTGAAATCACTGATTATCAAACACTTGCAGGTGATAAGTTACAGGTAAATTGTTATTCCTAAATAGTTGATTGGCAATTTTTTAAAGTTTCGTAACTTTGTGTTTGTTAAGTTTTATTCGTTAAGAAATTAACTGATTACAAAAAACTAACCGTAAGTTTTAAACCCAAAACTCTGTTACTCATGTTGAAGATGAAGCCATACAGCGTAATTCTCTATTACAATTATACGCCAATCCCCAATGCGGAGGCGTATCGTGAAAAACATCATTTGTTTTGTATCGAAAATAATCTTTTGGGCAGAATAATTATTGCCAAAGAAGGATTAAACGGAACCGTCTCAGGACTAATCGAGGACTGTCAGAAGTACATGACTTGGCTCGAAAAAGACCCACTTTTTACGGGTACAAATTTCGATTTCAAGGTAGAATCTCATGAATCACACACCTTTGTGAAACTTCACGTGCGAGTGAAGGAAGAAATTGTGAATTCTGACTTGGGGGTAAATCCGCTTGTCCGAACAGGAAAGCATTTAGAACCCGCCGATTTCAAAGAAATGTATCAGAATGACCCAGATGTAGTTTTGGTGGATATGCGTTCTAATTACGAACACAACGTGGGGAAGTTTAAAGGCGCAATCACTTTTGATATGGAAAATCTACGGGAATTACCCGACCATATTCAAGAAATTGAACATTTGAAAGATAAAAAAATTATTACCTATTGTACGGGTGGAATCAAATGCGAAAAAGCTTCGGCTTACTTGTTAGAAAGAGGTTTTGAAAACGTATATCAATTGCACGGAGGAATCATAAAATATGGTTTGGAACAAGGCGGTGAAGATTTTGAAGGGAAATGTTATGTGTTTGATAACCGAGTTACTACGGAGGTGAATGAAATTAATCCTGCCGTTATTTCCACCTGTCATATTTGTAAAACTACGTCTGATTTTATGGTCAATTGTGCCAATCCTGAGTGTAACGCTCATTTAGCCATTTGTCCGAGCTGTTTGAAAGCGATGGATGGTGCTTGTTCAGATGCCTGTAAAAATCATCCCCGCAAGCGACCATATAATGCCGAAGGATATTATTCTAAACTTTCGGATAATTATTCTCCTGCGTTTGGTTTTAAAAGTCGTCAACGTACCAAGATGGTTTCATTTTCATAAACGTTACTATTTTTCATTTTAGCACATTATAATTATCTGGATTAAATCCGCCTTGTACCATCATTTTAGAAAATAAAAAGATAAAATAAACGATGAAAATTTTCCCAACCGATCTCATTATAAATTCCGACGGCACGATTTATCACTTAAATCTCCTTCCAGAACAAATTGCAGATACCATCATCACCGTTGGAGACCCTGACCGTGTGAAATTTGTGTCTCAATATTTTGATTCAATTGAGTTGAAAGTGAGTAAAAGAGAATTTGTCACGCATACTGGCTATCTCAACGGAAAAAGATTGTCGGTCATTTCGAGTGGGATTGGGACAGATAATGTGGAGATTTTAATGAATGAATTGGATGCGTTGGCAAATATTGATTTTAACACTTTGGAAGTAAAACCCGTGCATAAGTCTTTGAATATCATTCGTTTAGGTACTTCTGGGAGTTTGCAATTGAGTGTTCCGATTGATAGCTTTTTGATTTCGGAATGGGGAATTGGGTTTGATGCTTTAGGCTTTTTTTATGAAACACAGCCCAATGAAATGACTACACAAATCAAAGAAGCAATTGGCTTAGAATTTATGCCGTATTGTAATTCATCAAGTGCTAAATTATTTCAATTATTTACGGAAAATGCGCCCGATCATTGGTTTTATGGCGCCACGGTTACTTGTCCAGGGTTTTATGCGCCTCAAGGCAGAACCCTGAGATATAATCCTAAAATTGAAAACCTTTTGCAGAAAATGAATGCCTATTCTCAAGATGGTATCAGATTAACAAACTTAGAAATGGAGACGGCTGGTTATTATTTGATGGGAAAAATATTGGGTCATGAGGTACTTTCAATTAGTGCCATTGTGGCGAGTAGAATGACAAACGTGTTTTCGCAACAACCTGATAAACAAGTAGATAGCATGATTAGGTTTGCGTTGCAAAAATTGGCATAAAAAAGTAAAAAGGATGTCATCTTTATTACAGATGACATCCTTTTTACTTAAAAATCAATTTCTTTCTCAGGGTCAATGACAAACCACAACAAACATCCACAGAAAAGTAAAAAGGCAATCATGTATAAAGGATAGTTGAAATTATGAGTCGCTTGCACGATATACCCAAATAATACGCCTAAAAATACCGCTCCCATTTGTCCTACCATATTCATGGCTCCCGAAACTAAGCCTGATTTGCTTTTGCCAATATCAATGCAAACGGCAAAAGCAATCGGTAAAGTCAAGTCTTTGAATCCCATGCCAATCGCCAATAAATAGGCGGCTGTTTGGTTATCTTTTGTGGAGGCGGCCAAGGTTATTATCACGCTCGAAACGCCCATTCCAACAATTCCTACGCTTCTTCTGCCAATTTTTAAGCCATAACGTTTTGACAACCAATCACTTAAAAAACCACCCGTAAAACAGCCAATCGCTCCTAAAACAAAGGGTAGTGTAGCAAATAATTGCATTTGAGATTTATCAAAATGTCTTCCTTCTTTTAAATACGTTGGTAGCCAACCCGTAAAAAAATAAGCGCCGTACATGAAAAAATGGAACATCATCATCAACGCCCACATATTACGATTTTGCAAAAGTTTCTTCCAAGGAATGTGGTGATTACTGCTTTTAAAACGACGATTCTCTTCAATTAAAATTAATTCTTCTTTTTTAATTCCTTTTGATTCATGCGGAAAGTCACGAAACCATTGATACCAAATGATTGACCAAATAATTCCAAAACCTGCCATGGCAAAAAATGAAAATCGCCAGCCAAAACTTGCGGATATTGGAATAATTACCCACGGAGCAATTGAACCTCCAAGGCGACCAGCGGCCCAAATAAACGATTGGGCCTTACCAATTTCGTATTTTGGAAACCACCGAGAAACCACAATTGAGGCATTTGGATACGCACCTGCTTCTCCCGCACCAAATAAAAAACGAACGATTAATAAATAAAGCCAACTGGTAGCTGTACCCGTCAAAGCGGTAAATCCCGACCACCAAATAACGACTCTTGTCAAAACTTTTCGAGGTCCAATTCTGTCGCCTAATGCACCAGTTGGGAGTTCGAAGATAGCGTAGGAAAGTGCGAATGCACTTAAAATCCAACCCCAAGCATCATTTTCGATGCCTAAATCGGCTTTCATGTCGGATGCCACGAGTGAAATACAAGTACGGTCAATATAAGTTATTACAGATAAGGAGACTAAATACGATAATACTTGGTTTCGCTTTTGCATAGTGGAAATTTAAAATGGTTTAATCAAATTTAACATCTTTTAATGAATACAGTTTTGGGTATTTTGGCGTGATGCCAACGTATTTTTTCTGTATCTTGATTAAATCTTTTTCGTAATCGCCAGTAGGCATGAATACATCCAAGAAACCAACTTCTTTCTTGCCAAAATCAAGAAAACCTAAAATAATGGGTACACCAGCGGTATTGGCAATGTGATAAAAACCAGACTTCCATTCCTTAGAATATGAGCGAGTTCCTTCGGCAGGAATGATGAGTTGAATTTGCTCGGATGAATCATTAATTAATTTGGCCATTTCATTCACCAAATTATTTCTTTGTTCCCGTCTAACTGGAATTCCGCCCAATTTTCTAACTAAAATTCCCAACGGAAATTTGAATAATGAGTCTTTTCCAAGATATTTAATCGGAATTTCGAGCGTATAAAAAACGGCCATTGTATAAACATAATCCCAATTGGAGGTGTGTGGTGCAGCAATCATGACTGCTTTTTGATACGAATTAACGCCGTTGGGCGTGGTGTCAATAATTTTGTAACCCGCAACTTTAAGGATAAGTTTACCGATGAATTTTAACATAAATGCTTGTGTGAATTGGTCTCAAAAGTAAATCTACCTATATTTGATTTCGGTTTCAAGCGAAACCATTAATTTATAATTTTAAGAATGCAAAAACCTTTAATTTTAATTGCAAACGATGATTCTATTGCCGCAAAAGGCATTAGAGTATTGGCAGAAGTGATGTCGGAAATCGGTGAAGTGGTCGTGGTTGCCCCCGATACACACCAATCAGGAATGGGACACGCCATCACGCTCGACCGCCCATTACGGGTAACCCAAGTAAAAAACTATCTTCCAAATGTTGAAGCCTATAAGTGCAGCGGAACCCCTGCTGACTGTGTGAAATTTGGGAAACATTTTTTATTAAAAGGTAGAAAAATTGATTTGGTCGTTTCAGGCGTGAATCATGGCTCAAACTCCTCTATTTCAATTCTTTACAGTGGCACAATGTCGGCAGCGATTGAGGCCGCTATCGAAGGCATTCCTGCCATTGGCTTCTCGTTAAGTGATTTTTCAAACGATGCTGACTTTTCTCATACCAAAGAATATATCAAAATAATATCGTTGAAAGTACTTGAAAACGGCTTACCTCACGGCTTGGCTTTAAATGTTAATTTTCCAAAAATTTCGGAAGAACCAATCAAAGGCATAAAAATCTGCCGTCAAACGGATGCAGTTTTTAAAGAAACTTTCGAAGAACGAAAAGATCCTTATGGCCGACCTTATTATTGGATGGACGGTTTCCTTAAAAATGAAGATGAAGGGGGTGGAACGGATGAAGATGCGTTGAAAGGAAATTATGTTTCAATCGTTCCCGCAAAATTTGACTTAACTGATTATCAAGCAGTTAAAACCTTAGAATCTTGGTTTTAGTATAGCATTGAGTTTTGAGCTATGCGCATTGACCAACATTAATTTCAAATTTAATGCTGATTTCTAAAAACTCATAGCTCACATCTGATTGCTCATAGCTCACATTTCAAAACAAAAAACATGGCAATTGCAATTGTAGGAAATATTTTAAAAAGGGGAATCAGACTTTCAGGATTTATGAAACGTCCCAAGACAAATTTGGAGAGACTTCAACGTAAGACGCTCGTCAAATTGCTGAATAAAGGACGATTTACGCAATTTGGAGAAAAATTTGGCTTTGAGGATATCATGAATGCTGCTTTGTTTTCCAATGACAAAGAATTTTATACCAAATACAAAAAACAAGTTCCTGTTTACGATTACAATAAAATGTATAATGAATGGTGGCACAAGACTTTAGAAGGTGAAAAAAATGTTTCTTGGGTGGGGTCAATTAAATATTTTGCGTTAAGTTCGGGTACTTCTGAGGCAGCTTCAAAACATATTCCTGTGACGAAAGATATGGTTAAAGCCATTCATAGGACTTCAATTCGTCAGATTTTAGCCCTTTCTGAATATAAAAATCTCCCTCCAACTTTATTTGAAAAGGGTTATTTGATGTTAGGTGGTAGCACAAAATTGCAAGACATGGGTGATTATTTTGAGGGAGATTTGAGTGGGATAACCGCAGGAAAAATTCCATTTTGGTTTGAAAGATTCTATAAACCTGGTAAAAAAATTGCCGAAACTAAAGATTGGGGGGAAAAATTGGATAAAATTACCAAAGAAGCCAAAGATTGGGATATTGGATTTATTGTAGGCGTGCCAGCATGGATTCAAATTTTAATGGAAAAAATTATCAAGGAATATAACGTTAAAAATATCCACGAAATTTGGCCGAATCTTGAAATATTTTGTCACGGAGGAGTTAGTTTTGAACCTTATAAACAAGGGTTTGAAAAACTCTTAGGTCGCCCGATTACTTACATAGAAACTTATTTAGCATCGGAAGGGTTTATGGCTTTTCAAACTGCTCCAAATACGGATATGGAATTGGTTTTGAACAATGGTATTTTCTTTGAATTTATTCCATTTACCGATGAGAATTTTGATGATGATGGCGTGATGGTTGAAAAACCCCAGACTTTAATGATTGATGAAATCGAAGAAGGGGTTGAATACGCACTATTGATTTCAACGGTTTCGGGTGCCTGGCGTTATTTGATTGGCGATACCATTAAATTTACCAATAAAAAGAAAGCTCAAATTATCATTACGGGTAGAACCAAGCATTTTTTGAGCCTTTGTGGCGAACATCTTTCGGTGGATAATATGAATAAAGCGATTGAGTTGGCTTGTAAAAAATTCAATATCGATATTCGAGAATTTACGGTGGTTGGTCAAAAATTTGGGGATGTATTTGGGCATCATTGGTACATTGGTACGGACGATAAAATAGCAACTCATATGCTGATGAGAGACATTGATGAAACACTCTGTGAGATTAACGATGATTATCCAGTAGAGCGTAAACATTTACTTAAAGAATTGAAAATTAGCATTTTACCGACCAAAACCTTTTATCAGTTTATGGAATCAAAAGGGAAAACTGGGGGGCAAAATAAATTCCCAAGGGTTTTGAAAAATGCAAAACTGATTAAAGAATGGGAAGATTATTTGTTGCAAAAATCTTAACTAACAAACTGTTTATAAAGTATCAAAAGTCCTGAAATGATAAAAATCACGCCCGCAACTTGATTGATTCTTTTCAGGACTTTTCCCGTTAAAATTCTTTTCATTTTATTGGCATAAAAAGCAATTAATGATTCGGCGGTCATGGTGGCGATTAAACTGAACAAAAAGAAAATAATACGTTCATTTAAAGTCATTCCTTTGGCTACTAAATAAGCAGACGTAGCAAAAACGGCTAAATAATTGGAAGGGTTTAGAAGATTTAGGAAAATTCCAGAGGTAAAATAATAGAGAAATGAACTCAATTTTGAAGAAGGATAGATGATTTGAGCTTTTTGTTTGAAAATGCTGATAAAGCCTAAAATAAATAAAATACTTGCTCCAATCACCGAAATTACATCATCAAAATACTTTAATTGCGGCAAATAACTGGTGCCAAATATAGCACAAAACATTAGAATAGAATCGGCAACTGTTACCCCAAGGGCAATTAGAATTCCTCTTTTGTAGCCAGTGTCAATACTGGTCTGGATTAGTCTGAAAAAAACAGGCCCAAACGTAAAGCAAAGAAAAAATCCGTATAAAAATCCAAATAGAATAGCTTGAAACATTATGGTAGGTTTAAATATTTTTTAATCTGGCAACTTTCAAAATTGCGGCAATTGATAAAGAATCTGTAATTTCTGAATCCATTACCATTCTTATCGCTTCGATTAAACTTACTTTTTTTACTTGTAGAATTTCAGTATCATCTGGTTCTGAATCACCCAAAGTTAAATCCTCAGCTAAAAACATATAGCCAACTTCATCAGTTACAGAATTAGAAGTATGTAATATTCCTAAACTTGTCCATTTTGAAGCCGATAAACCAGTTTCCTCTTTTAATTCACGTTTGGCCGCTTCTAAGCTGTTGCCGTTCAAATTACCGCCGCCCATCGGAATTTCCCATGAATATTTATTTAAAGTATAGCGATATTGACCCACAAGCCAAATATTTCCAAAATCATCTAATGGAACAATTGCGGCGGCCAATAGTTTAAAATGGGCTACTCCGTAAATGCCCGATTCGCCATTTGGTTTGATAACTTCTTCGTGTCTAATGTTTATCCAAGGATTATCATAAACTTCACGAGACGATATTTTTTGCCAAGGATTCTCAAATTCATTCATTTTGTAAAGGTATAACACAAGGTATGAATTATAAAATATGAATTTCGTAACTTTGAAGAAATAAGGTTTTAGTCTCCATTGCAAAATTATTTTCCTACTCATGCGAACTTTATACGTCAATTTCATGACTTAATAAAATTGTACTTTCCACCTTATATCAATCATTTAGCATATTACAACTTTTGTCATGTTCCCAAAAAAATATAGTTTAATTTTAACTTCGTTTGTGGTCAGTTTAGTATTGATGATCGCAAAATTTATTGCTTATTACCTCACTTATTCGAGTGCCATTTTGACGGATGCCTTAGAGTCAATTATCAATGTTGTTGCGAGTGCTTTTGCCTTTTACGCTATTTATTTAGCCTCCCAACCACGGGATATGAATCATCCGTATGGACACGGGAAAATTGAGTTTTTTTCGGCAGGATTAGAAGGTGTTTTGATTGTATTAGCAAGTGTTTTTATTGTATTTCACGCTACGCAAGAACTCTTAAGCCCTCACCCAATTTTAGATTTGAAAGTCGGTTTAACCATCATTAGTTTAGGGACAATTATTAATTATGGTTTGGGTTATATGCTTGAAAAACAGGGAATTATTAAAATGTCCCCAACCTTAATTGCCGATGGACAACATTTGAAATTAGATGCCATAAGCGGTTTGATTTTGGTTTCGGCGGTGGTAATTGTATATATTACTGATATCTATTGGATTGATGGTTTTGCATCTATACTGTTTGCCGTATTTATGGCTTGGAATGGTGTGAAAATTATCCGAAAATCCATTGGTGGTTTGATGGATGAAACCAACGAGGAGGTTTTGGAAAAAGTGGTAGATATTCTCAAAACGAATCAAAAAACTGAATGGATTGATATTCATAATATGAGAATACAAGAATATGGCTCGGACATCCATATTGACTGTCATTTGACTTTGCCCAAGTATTGGACGCTTGAAAAAGTACACGAGACGGTACACGAATTTGAAGATATTTTAGGCCTTGAATTTCCTTCACACGTTGAGATTTTTATTCATGCCGACCCGTGTATGCCTGAATGCTGTCATTATTGTAAAGTTCCCAATTGTCCCATTCGTCAATCGCCACGAACCACTACGATTGATTGGAACAAAGTTAATCTGACCTTAAACCAAAAACATTTTGCTGAAAATATTTAATCATTATGCTCCTTCAACCCATCCTTAATCTTGTTAATATTCTTGCCAAAAAAGGCGTAAATAATGCCATCATCTCCCCTGGTTCAAGAAATGCCCCATTGACAATTGCTTTAGTTCGACATCCAGAAATTATTGCAAAATCTGTCTCAGATGAGCGATCGGCCGCTTTTATAGCTTTGGGAATGGCTCAAAATTTGAAAGCTCCCGTTGCGATTTGTTGCACTTCGGGTTCGGCGGCTTATAATTATGCCCCGGCGGTGGCCGAAGCTTTTTTTCAAGAAGTACCTTTGATAATCCTGACCGCAGACCGCCCTAAAGAGTGGATTCATCAACACGATGGGCAAACGATTTACCAAACGGATATTTTTGGCAAACACGTCAAACAGAGTTTTGAAATAGGGGCGGGTTATGAACATCCTGATGCGATTTGGTATATTGAGAGAATGGTAAATGAGGCTATCAATTTGGCAAACTCATATCCAAAAGGCCCAGTACATATTAATATTCCTTTAAGAGAACCGTTTTATCCAGATGAAAATGAGAATGTTAGTTTTTCTTCAAATCCAAGGATTATTGAAGTTCTTGAAACCGAGAGAACTTTAGAAAAGACGCAATGGCACAAATTATTGAATAAATTTCAAGATTATGATAATATTCTAATCGCTGGAGGTCAAAATGAAAAGGATGATAAATTGACGCATATTTTGCAAAAACTCCAAGATGAATTTCGAGTAGTTTGCGTTGGTGACACCATTTCTAATTTGGGTTTTCAGGCAATTTCAAAACATGATATTTTCTTGAAACCTGAAAATGAACAATTTCGTCCAGAATTATTAATAACTTTTGGTAAGTCGTTCATTTCTAAAGGGCTAAAAACATTTTTAAGAAAAAACAAAGCACTCGAACATTGGCAGTTGCAAATAGACGAACATTTAATTGATACCTTTCAATCGTTGACGAAAATTATTCCGATGAAACCCATTGATTTTTTTACCAAACTTTATGAAGATTTAGATTTTGAAAAATTCCGAGCAGGAGGGGAGGAACGAGACGAAAATTATAAAAATGAATGGATAAATCAGGAAAGGAAAGCTACTATTTATCTGGAGAAGTTTTTTAATCAAAATATTCACCAAGAGAAATTTAATGAATTTGCTGTTATCAAAATACTAATGGATTCAATTCCAGCGGGTTCTCAATTGCATTTGGCAAATTCCATGTCGGTGCGTTATGCTAATTATATTGGTATAGATTTTAATCAAAATATTGAAGTTTTTGCCAATCGTGGTACTAGTGGAATTGATGGATGCGTGAGTACGGCCGTTGGGCAAGCATTGACTACCGATAAATTAGTATTTCTTCTGGTCGGAGATGTCGCTTTCTTTTATGACAGAAATGGTCTTTGGAATCGTTATCTGCCTGATAATTTGAGGATTATCTTATTAAATAATCACGGTGGTGGAATTTTTAGAATTATTGATGGACCTAATAAACAAGCAGAGTTAGCTGATTATTTTGAAACCGTTCAACCAATGAATGCTAAAAATACAGCCAATGATGCAGGTTTAACCTATTTCTTCTCTAAAAATCAGGAAGAATTTGCGGAAAGTTTGTTAGAATTTGTTTCAAAAAGTGCTAAGCCTCAATTATTAGAAATTGAAACGGATAGCGTTCAAAATGCTATTATTTTTAAAGATTTTAAAGCTGGATTTTAATCACAAAATAATTAAGAAATTGCACCAAAACTAAAAGTTAGGGGTGTATATAATTGAGACTTTTGCAAGTATATTGTCCTCTACTTTTGTGGTTTTAATATAATTATCGGGCTGAATAAGCAATTATAATCATATAGTGTAAAGCCAAATCAAAAATGTATCAATCATGTATGATTGAACTAAATGGAGTTAAGTTGTTGTTTTTCAAGGGTTTGATTCTTTGAGTAAACGTTATTTTTATATTTTTTAATTTAAATAGTACACATCCATCACAATATTAAATAATATCTGTATCAAAAATTATTAGCTTTGATGATATGACTTTTGTGAAATATAATGTTTGCTCACAAAATATTATTTGGTTAGTTTTTGGGCAAAAAATATTTTAATTTTTTTGTCAGCGTTAATTTTCCAATAATATTTTAGTTCAATAAATCTTCTAAAAGTCCTACAAATTAGCCTTTTCATTTTAAAAATAAGTAGACAAAAAAACGGTTAAAAAATTCTTTGAATTTTTTAACCGTTTTAGCAAAATATATTTAGTAATTATTCTTTCCCAAACTCTCCCACCGCTCTAATTTCGATGTCTTCGCTAACAACTGCCGAAGGCATTCCACCCACGCCAAAATCAGTTCTTTTTACAGTTCCAGTTAATTTAAATCCTGCAATTGGTTTTTGAGTTCTTGCATTTTTGCCAATACCATTCAAAACTAAATCAAGAACCACTGGCTTTGTAACTCCTTTCATGGTCAAATTTCCATTTAATTTAAATTTCTTCGCATCTACTTTCGTGATAGAAGTGCTTTTGAAACTAATAGTTGGAAACTTCTCGACATTAAACATGTCCTCTTTTTGTAAGTGACCATTACGCATATCATTTCCAGTTTCGACGCTGTTTATATCAGCACTAAATTCAAAAACTGCATCTGAAAAATCTTCCTTTTCTGACATAATGCTGGCATCAAATTTTTTGAAATTACCATCAACTTCCGATAACATCAAGTGCGTAACCGTGAATCCTACCTTTGAATGCGCTTTATCAGCATTCCATTTTTGAGCAAATGTTGATAAAGAGATACTTAAAATGCTGATTAAAATTGCGATTTTTTTCATTGTTTTATTGATTTGATTATGATTAAATTGATTATACAGCGTTTTATTAATTATTCGATTCACCACCTTTCACATCATCATTTTTAACCGATTTTGATTTCTTCTCGACAAATTTCATGTTACCTATTTTATAACTAAACGTTAATTTTAGATTTTGATTGTAAATGTTATTCACACTTACTTGACTAAATACTGGAGATTCCAACGTCGAAGTCATTTTCATTCCGCCAAAGAAATTTTCGGCCGCTAAACCAATACTTCCTTTTTTATTGGTAAAATCTTTTTTCACACCAATTGAATACATGGCGGTATTGGTTTGGATTCCTTGTAATTGAACTTGATTTCCTCTGAATCCACCAAATGCTTGAAGTCCCCAACCTTTATTGAATGAATATTGAGTCATCAATCTTCCATTTACAACAATTCCCGCATTATTAACCGTTGAAAATGTACCTGCTGCATTTTGAGTTTGTCCATCCAGATAGGTATAAAAAATATCAACTCCACCGTTTAATGACCATTTTGGCGTAATAAATGTATTTCCAAAAATATTTGTCCCAAAAGTTTGCTGCTTTCCAATGTTTTGGTATGTCGTCACAATTGCACCTGCTAAAGTATCAGAAGGCGAACTCAAACGGATAATTGAGTTATTGGTTACACGACCAAACAATGATAAATTTAAGTAAGTTCTGTTAATATTTGTACTCAAACTTAGTTCAACATTATTGGTAATTTCTGGCTTTAAACTTGGGTTTCCGTAAGAAATATTCTGAGCGTTCGCCAAGTTAAAATTAGGATTAAGTTGTTGTAAACCAGGACGTTGTATTCTGTTATTGTACGCAAACTTTATCGTTGAATTTCCAAAAGTCTTAGAAACATTAACACTTGGTACTAAATTTCCGTAATCTGGAATCGAAATATCACTTTTTTGGTCATTTGCCGTAATCGTAGTGTGTTCGTAACGAGTACCAACTTTGAATGTATATTTATTTTTGGTTGAATAAGTATAAGATACGTATCCTGCCGAAATATTTTGTCGATAATTCAATAAACCCGCCGGATTTCTGGCATCAGTACTAAATTGTCCCGTGCTACCCGCAAAAAGATATTGATAATCACTATCTACTTGTCGGTTGATGGTTTTTAAACCAACTTCAAACATTTGATTTTGTTTGATTGGTGTTTGATAATCGGTCTGAATGGTGACTTCTTGGTTGGCATTTCCGTTAATATTTTTCTGACGACTCAATAATTCATTGGAAGTATTTAAGATATCGGCATCAAAATTATTGGTCAAAACGTTTTTACTGAATTGCGTTGAAATCGACCATTCTTGTTGCGGTTTAAAAGTACGAATATAATCAATATTTACATCAACTGAATTTGAATTGTCTTTACTATCAACATTTCTTAATCCACTACTGTTTAAAGCTGAATTGACGAATGATTTTGTTACAAAGTCTTGGGTTCTATCAAAATTTCGAGTTCCGAAGGCTAACGAAGCAGTAATAGATTGTTTTTTAGAAATTTCGTAATCAAAACCTAAATTGTATCTGCCAAATAAACCATTATCATAAGCATCTGCACTTTGTTGGGTCAATAATGATACGCCATTTTTAACGGTTGTTTGGTCTAAAGTTGTATTTGCTTTGTTATAAAAAGCTCTTCCAAATCCCCCTAAAGTCATGCCAAATTTACCACTTCTATAACTTCCGTTCAAACCCAAATTTGAAGCTCTAAGGCCAACGCCCGAATCCAAATTCAAAGTTAATCCTTCAATCGTAGATTTTTTTGTAATGATGTTGATAATACCAGCCGAGCCTTCTGCATCATATTTTGCTGATGGAGAAGTGATCACTTCCACCGTTTTAATCAAATCGGCAGGAATCATTTTCAAGGCATCGGCAATACTACTTGCCACAATTGTAGAAGGTTTGTTATTGATAAGCACCTTAATATTTGTGGTTCCTCTTAGAGAAACGTTTCCATCTAAATCCACCGACAACATGGGGACTTTCTTCAATACATCCGAGGCATCTCCACCTTTGGCGAGCATATCTTTTTCAGCGTTATAGACCAATCTGTCCACTTTTTCTTCAATCATTGCCTTCTCCGCCGTAACAGTAACGCCGTCCAACATTTTGTTCAAGGTTGCCATTTTCAAGACACCTAAGTCCACATCTTTTCCTTTTTCGATGGTAATATTTTCAATCGTTTTCGATTCAAAACCAATAAACGAAATCAACAATTTATAGTTACCGGCGGCAATTTTTGTCAGCGAAAATTTCCCTTTTTCATCTGCTATCGTGCCGTCAACGGGTTTCTTGGTATCGGTATTTATCAAAGCAATATTAGCGTATTCAACCGCAACTGTTGCCGCTGAATCAATGATGTAGCCTACAATTTTTGAATTTCCTTTTGGAGCATTTCCTTCCAAGTTTGGTGTATTCTGTTGTGGGGCATTATTTTTATTTCTACCGTTACCATCGCCTCCACCTCCACCCATTGGCGGTCCAAATTGTGCGAATACTATATTACTCATAAGGAGTAAAAATAAGGTAAATTTGATAATTTTTTTCATGATTTCTGTTTGTTTGAATTGTGCTTTCTTGTTTAGAGAAACAATTTCTGTGACAAAACAACTATATAAAAATTAAGGGAAAAACCATAATAGATAAGTAGCATAAACTACTCGACAGGTCGCTGCTACTAACCATAAATGGCAATTGTCGGATTTTGTGGTCAAAGTATCGAAGTTTATTGCCCGTTTATCTAATATTTTGTTTTTTAAGGACTTATCGTTTTTATAAATACTTATTTACCATATTTTTTATTGAAATTTGAATTGAAAACACCCATCTTAAAACTTAAAATTGAGAATATGCAATCTTTCATTCAAAAAAATAGAATACTATTAATTCACCTTTCTTTCTGGTGTTTATATTTTTCCTTCTTTTATTATCAAATCTCGTTCACTCGTCACGGTGAAGAAGTTAATTATTCGAGGGCGTTTTTTGATGCCTCAACGCATATTTTAATGATGGCAGCAATGAGCTATCTGAATTATTTTTACCTACTTCCCCGATTTCTTATCCATAAAAATATATTAAAATACTTGTTTGAATTTACGATTCCCTTTATCGTAATTGTCACGCTCCATATTTACTTGAAACGATATATTTATGTCGATTTGAGCGAATCAAGGATGTTTTTGTATTCTTCTAAGTTCGTTTTACAACACGTAACCATTACCCTTTTTATTGCTATATTTGTTGGAATGTTAAAATTTGCCGAAGATTGGTTAGCCTTGGAAGCCAAAAGGAAAGAACTGGAAAATGAGAAATTAACGGCCGAATTGACATTTTTGAAAGCCCAGATAAATCCGCATTTTTTGTTCAATACGCTCAATAATCTCTACTATTTGGCCTTTACCAATTCGCCGAATACGACGGAAGTAATTGCAAAATTATCCCAAATGATGCGTTATATGATTTACGATTCTAATCATGACAAGGTGCAATTGAGTAAGGAAATTGAATACATCGAAAATTATATCAGTTTAGAAAAATTGAGACTTAATAGTGAAATTCCCATTAATTTTGAAGTGGAAGGAAACGTGAATCAAGCGAAGATTGTCCCTTTAATTTTGATTACCTTTTTAGAAAATGCCTTCAAACATGGCGTAAGCAATAATTCAACGGATGCTTATATTACTCTAAAATTATTGGTGCAAAATAATGAGTTGGTATTCACGGTAGAAAACAGTAAATTGGCTTCTAAAAATCACGAAAAATCAGGCATTGGCTTACAAAATGTAAAAAGAAGATTAGCATTAAGTTATGCCAATAAATATCAATTGGAGGTATCTGACGAAGAAAATGATTATAAAATTCGTTTGACATTGAATATTTCGTAAATAAAATTCATGAAAATGACTCATACCTGCATCATCGTTGAAGATGAACCTTTGGCTCGTAGTTTGTTGGAAAATTACATCCAAAAAGTACCCTACTTGCAATTGGTTCAATCATTTTCTGACCCATTAAAAGCCTTAGAATTTCTCCGTGAAAATACGGTTGATATTTTGTTTTCTGACATACAAATGCCTGAAATTACGGGGATTACTTTATTGAAAATTCTGCAGAAAAAACCGCTGATTATCTTAACAACGGCTTATTCTGAGTACGCCATTGAAGGATATGAGTTAGATGTATTAGATTATCTTTTAAAACCCATCACATTTGAACGGTTTTTGAAATCGGTCGAAAAGGCTTCGTTGCGTTTAAATGCAAAACAGGGCGTTTCAACTGAAAAAAATATGCATGAAATCGTTGCCGTAAATCCGGTTGCGGAAGCTGTTCAACCGTATATTTTTGTAAAAGATGGTACAAAATTAGTCAAGATAAAACTGAACGAAATTATGTACATCGAAGGTTTAAAAGATTACGTGGCTATTTATACGCCTCACCAAAAAGTAGTCTCTTTGCAAACCATTAAGTCCTTAGAATCTACCTTGCCCGAAAAACAATTTATCCGAATTCATAATTCTTTTATTGTGGCTTTGGAATGGATCGAAGCAATTCAACGGGAAAAAGTACAGATTGGAAAAGTGTTTTTACCCATCAGCGATACCTACCGAAAAGCCTTCAAAGATTTTATTGATCGTAATTAAGGATTCATTTGAATCAAGATTTCCTGCCCTTCTTTGTCAGGGAATCCGTTTTAAAGGCCCATTCAAATCCTAATTATTGCGTTATATTTGTTAAAAATATAATTCATTCATAAACAAACCTTAAATCCATGAAAAAAGCCAATCTTATTTTATTTTGCCTTTCAATTTTACTATTCTCCAACACTTTTGCTCAATCTTCAAAAAATGGCAAATGGACTAATTTATTCAATAAAAAAGATTTAACTGGTTGGAAAATCTACGGTACCGAAAAATGGTACGTGGACAAAGGCGAACTTATCTGCGAGAGTGGGCCTGATAAAGAATACGGCTATTTAGGGACTGACCAAAAATTTAAAAATTTTGAATTGAGTTTGGAGTTCAAACAGGAAGCGGATGGAAATAGCGGCGTATTTTTTCATTCTTCGATTGAAGGAACAAAAATTACGGGTTGGCAGTCGGAAGTTGCTCCTCCAGGACATTGGACGGGCGGAATATATGAATCTTACGGCCGAGGTTGGATTATTAAACCGACGGACGACAAAGACAAAGCCTTAAAAATGGGCGAATGGAATGAAATGCGTATAAAAGTGCTGGAAAATAACGTAACGACGTATCTCAATGGACAAGAAATGATTACGCTGACCGATGATAAAATTGGTTCGGTTGATGGAATAATTGCCTTGCAGATTCACAGTGGCGGAGGCATAAAAGTAAAATGGCGTAAAATTAAGGTTCGAGAAATTTGATTTATAACTACTCGCAAAAGGTCGTTGATTTATTTTCAACGGCCTTTTTTTGTTAGTTCGTTTCGATGGATAATCAAACTTCAATGTATTTGCCTTTCAATTCAGTTGTTGTCAGTATCTTCACTGACAAATGGATTCCGATTGTCATTAAAGACACTGACAACAACGAGTTTATTATGGTTTTTACAGCGTTTTTGCTTGTCATAACTTTGTCACTGATTATTTCTTTGGTACAAAAACCTTTCATTTTGAGTAATTCAACAACTGACTCACTTTGGTCATAAAAATCAATAAACTTTTTAGAATTATTTTGTCCCTGTAAGCCGCTTGGAAATATTTCTTTAAAATGCTTACTTGAAACTATTTTATTAATTTCTTCG
>JBBAKY010000061.1:0-21406 GCA_040403295.1 Arcicella sp. | reverse complement strand
TTATGAGTTATGAGTTATGAGTTATGAGTTATGAGTTATGAGTTATGAGTTATGAAAAATGCCGATTCGGAATTATAAGTTCCAAATCGGCATTTTTTGTTTACTGATAACTGCTTACTGTTAACTGTTAAAACTCCCTCCCAATACTAAATACAAAATTCCTTTCTTTTCGGTCGTTGAATGAATAGTTAAAACGAACTACCATGTTGTAATACGTTACAAAATCAAGTCCGAAACCTCCTCCATAGATTGACCGATTCGCCAATTTGCTTCTACTTTCAGTGGTGTTAAAACTTTGTACGTATCCGTAATCCACAAAAACGTTTGGATAAATGCCAATTGGTACGGTATTGAATTGCTTTATTTTCAAGAATTTGAAATGAACTTTGCTGTTCACTAATTGATATTTAAAGTTATTTCTCGCCAAGAAAAAAGAATTTCCATCCACTACATATAATTCATAACCACGAACTAATTCCTGAAAATAGCCTAATCCACGAGTATTATAAAACGATTGTTTTTCGGGAAAGGAAATTTTTGCTTTGAGATTTAGTCCATAAAATAGCTTTTTTGTAATAGGTTTATACCAAGAATATCCCCCTGTAATTTCTAATTGATTTATATCATCATTCGGCAAAATCCCTAATTTATTGATTAACAGTTCATACCGCCTGCCACGCAAAGGATACGCAACGTTATCACGAAAGTCATAATTGAAATAATAGCTCAGTTGAAAGTATTTTTGAGTAGTTCGACCATTCAAGAAATAGTCGGGATTTAGTTTGGCAATCGTATCGGCAATTACATTGTTGTTATACCTTAATTCAAGGGTATGAAAATCGTAAAATCCGTATCTCTTTTTCAAGAAAATAGCTCCCGAAAATCGTTTTCTCAGTACTTCTGATGAACTTTTAAAGTAAAATAAGGTATCATATAAACTTTTGAAAGCAAGATTTTTATTGGTAATGTAGGATATACTAAATCCCGCACCCGTTTTTTGGGCTTTGTCGATGTACGGAACTCGATAACCAAAATCAATTCTTTGGGTAAATCCTGTTTCGAGACGAAGATTTATTCGTTCGGCTTTTCCTCTAACATTGCCGTGAATTAGGTCAATTCCGTAGGTCGTTCTACTCAAATCTGCTCCCCGCTGCCACCATTCTGCATAATTTCTATCAATAATTTGAAAGATTGGATAACCTAAAATATACCATTGTTCTTGCAGTTTAATATCAACAACTATCTGATTATTAACAGTTCGAATAGTTTTTACTTCAACCGTTACAAAAAGATTGGTATTTATTAACTTTCTACGATTGAGGTCTAAACGTTTATCCAAATCTTGTTTTTTAATAGAATCGCCTTCTACTAAATCCAATTCTCGAAGAATAATAGATGACTTCGTTTTTTTATTGCCAGCAATATTTAATTGCTTGACAACAAGTATCGTATCAGCATCTTGGGATGGCGAATTATGAGTAAAGAACGAGAATAAAAAAACAAGAAGTAGCATAGCTCGATGATAAAGGATTAAATTAGACCACAGATGAGAAGGATTTACACGAATTTCCTTTTCAATGTAAAATACAAGAGCGTGTAAATGATTGGATTGACACTTTATCAGAAGATATCCAAATCATTTTTAAGCGTACTCGTACTTACAGTTTAAACTTAGCTTATTGCTTACTAATAGCTAATATGTTTACCATCCTTACGCCTGCTCAAAGTAGTGGAGTGGATACGCCTTAACCAACCGTAATCACTGTAATCACTAAGTATATACCACATGATTAGTTTATTACGAAGTCAATCAACGCCCTGAAACGCCTCAATTTGAAAGCGAATTATTACATCATTTACGACAAAAAAACGCAAACATTTAACTTGCTTAATGAAGCAAAGGCAGGTGGTTAATAATCAGTTACAGGCTTTAACTTTTGACCTCAAAGCAGATGTATGTAAAAATTAGTAGAGATTTTATGGCTTCTGCAAGCCACCTACAAGAAATATTCTCTTTGATTCAACAACGATATGACCCTATTTATCAGTTGATGATAAGCGTAGTGGGTATGCTAATGCTATCATCATCGCCACAAATGGTTTAGAGAACTTTTCCATTGTAAAGCAAGTGCTTAAATTATTAGGCGTTGTTCCCAAAAATGATTCGGGCAAAACCGTTCGTAGAAATATAGCATTGCTAAATAAGGCGTTTCTTACGTTAGATTATGGTCTAATTTATAGGTAATTCTTATTTAATTTCGATCAAAAATATCTTCTCAGTTTTATCAGTTACCTTAAATCTATCATCTAATCTATGACCAACAACCCACACAATTGAGCCGTTTGAAGTCAAAACATAGACCTCTTTTTTTAGATTTAAAGGCACTTTTGTATCAATCAAAAAATCGCTAATTAATTTCTTTTTATTCATTCCCAAAGGACAAAACCAATCGCCCTCTTTCCACTTTCTGATTTGTAGCGGAAAACGAACTTTATCAGCATCCAAACAAGCTTTTTTCTTGGCATTTGGTACGATAAAATTTTCCGTTCTTTCAAAAGATTCACCAATGGTTAAGTTAATATTCTCCGATAAAAACTCTCTAATGCCAGATTCAATTACTTGACTTTCAAATACTTGCAAGTTCTTTTTGGTAATTACTAACTCCGTTCTGTCCTTCACCAATGTATGTGTAGGAGAGAGGAATGTACGTCCAGGTTCTTTGTCAAATGCCTCAAAAATATCTTGGCATTGTTGGTAAGTAAAATGAAAAGGTTTCAACATTTCCGACAATTTTATCATCGGTTGCGAAAGCGCTTGAATTGCCTTATAATTCACAAAAGTAGCCTGTGCATCCGACCAAGTAATTTGCTTACGGAGCATCTCTATTTCTTGCTCGAAAATTTCCTCAACCGCCGAAATTCTTTCAACGGTTTGCTGAATGGTATTTTCCAGATTTGGATTGATTTTTTTCAATAAAGGCACCACTTCATTGCGGATCAAATTTCGTTGATATTTATTGGATTCATTCGAGGAATCTTCTCGCCAAATTATCTGATTTTCAACCACATACTCAAAAATATTATCTTTTTCAGTGAATAACATTGGACGAATTAGGCATCCATTTTTTGCCTTGATTCCGTGTAAACCAGCAATTCCTGTCCCTTTTGTAAGGTTTAAAAATACGGTTTCCAAAACATCATTTTGATGGTGTGCGGTAGCAATATAATCGCAATTATGCTCTTTTCTTACTTTCTCAAACCATTCATAACGCAGAATTCTTGCCGCCATTTGCGTGGATATTTTCTCATTATCCGCAAATTCTAAGGTCTGAAAAGTGGTAATGATAAACGGAACTTTATATTTAATGGATAATTTTTTCACAAACATTTCATCCTCATTTGATTCTTCAGCACGAAGCCCGAAATTGCAATGAGCAATCACAAAATCGAATTTTGCTTTACTAAAAAGGTCGCACATCACCACGGAATCCATGCCGCCACTGACCGCTAAAAGCACCTTTTGGGTTGGCTGGATGAGATTTTGTTTGTTAATAAAAGTTAAAAACTGGTCAAGCATCGTATTATTTGGGTAATTTTGTCGTAAATAATAAATATGAAATATTCCACAAAAATACATCAATTATTAGCAAATTTGCTTGTATCTCGATTTTGTAATTTTTTCTTCGTTTTTTTTATAACGATTAATTTTATTTGTGCCCAAACCCCAGCAATTTATCCCATTACTCCAACCAACCCGAATCAAGTAGAAATTATTAAAGCGGATAGTTTAGTGGGTCAAAATACGCCTTTTATGTCGGTGAGGAGATTGATGGGAAATGTGGCACTTCGACAAGCTACTACCTTGTTATACTGCAATTTAGCTATCTTGAATGAGACAACAAATATCTTAGAAGCCTACGGAAAAGTAAAGATTATTCAAGCTGATACGGTGACTATTACGGGTGATACTGCTTATTATTTTGGGAACGATCGAAAAGCAAAAATTAATGGGCGAGTAAAATTAGATGATAAGACTATCTTGCTGACTACCAATAAGTTAGATTATGATTTGAACAGTAATGTCGCCTATTATAACACAGGTGGAAAAGTAGTGGATAAGAAAAGTGTTTTGACCAGCAAAGAGGCATATTATAATACCGTTACGAAATTAGTGAACTTCAAAACCAACGTAAAAGTATTGGATAAAGAGGGGAATTTAACCGCTGATTCCTTGCATTATAGTACGCTTTCAAAAGAAGCTTATTTTGTTGCTCCAACCTTAATTGTCAATGGGAAAGACACTACGTACGCCAACCCAGGCAGTCAATATAATACAGTTACGAAAATTGCAAACCTCAAAGGACGTTCAACTGTAAAAACCGACGATTATATCATGATTGCCGACACGATGATTTATGACCCGCCCACCGAAATTGGGGTTGCCAATGGAAATATTGTGTTTTTATCTCGAAAAGATAAAGCCATTTTAACGGGTGATAAAGGGCGTTATTCAAAAAGAACGGGCGTTACCAGAGTATTTGGACACGCACTTTTGAAAAATATCATGGATAATGATACCCTCTTTTTGAATGCGGATACGCTGGTTTCTTTAGATAATAAAGAGACGAAAGTAAAGAAAATGTATGCTTACAAAAAGGTTTTAGTTTATAAGTCTGATATGTCGGCTAAGTGTGATTCTTTGAGTTATAATATGTCAGATTCCACGATTTACTTTTATCAAAAACCGATTCTCTGGAATAATAAAAACCAGTCTGAAGCTGATTCTATCAATGTTTTGTTGAAGAGAAACAAAATAAAAACGATGAATATGAAGGGTAAATCATTCGTAATTTCGATTGATACTTTGATTAATTACAACCAAATAAAAGGGCGAAAAATGCTCGTAAATTTTACGGACAGTTCAAGAATTGAGAAAGTAACGGTGGAAGGAAATGGCGAAAGCATCTACTATGCCATTGACGAAAAGAATACCGTCACGGGTATGAATCGAGTGCAATGCGGGAAGATGAACATCAATTTCAAGAAGAATAAAGTGAGTAAAATCGCTTTTATGGCTAAACCAGATGGACGTTTTATTCCTCCCAAAGAAATTAAAACGGATGATAAAGAATTGGATGGATTCCGTTGGAGAATTGCTGAAAGACCCACAAAAGAATCAATTATGAAAATTGTAGCTCCCCCTATTTTAGTAAAATTAACTATTGCTAAGAAAGATTCAGTCATCATAAAACCTGTTAAGAAAGAAGCGAAAAAAATACCGTTGAATAAAATTAAGAAAAAATTAAAGTCAAAACTTTGAAAATTGAACAATTTTAATATATTTTTGTTTAACCCTTTCAAAGAATAAGTGTTTGATTATCAGTCGGTAAGAAATAAAAGAAAATTTTATATTCACATTTACACAATAATTAACACTTTTTAAGAATCCTTAATGCAACCTTTTCCGTAGTTTTATGGTCTAATGATTATAAGTGATACCCTCGCACAGTTTTTGTATATTAAATTTCGCTGGAAATCAGTACTTAAAATAAAAAAATACTTGAAGAAAATATTTACAATGCAATGAAACCTATACTAAGAAATTCGCTGATGTTGTTGATGCTGACAGTCTTGCTGTCGGGCTTACAGACATCTGCCCAAACCGATAACCGGCATAAAAGCCGTTTGGAAATAAAGCCTAAAGCAAAGACCCTTTCGTCTTCTGTTTTATTTAAGAAAACATCATTTTCTTTTTTTCAGCCAACATTTTTATCTCTCGATAGAAATACCAATTACCAACGTTCAACCGTAATTAATCAATATTTTACTAATTCATTTTTGCTGCAACCTGTTAAAAATCAAGTCGTTAAAGTTGAATCACTTGGTATTCAGCCAGTTGCTAATCTTGTAGAAAAAGAAAATAAAGTAGAAGAATTCATCAGTTCAGAAGATAGATTGTTCTCAAATGATAAATTAACGGTTTCAAATATTTATCCTAATCCAGCTGATGACCATGCGGATATTGATTATGTGATTTCATCGCAATTTGGTGAAGCAAAAATTACATTTTACAACGTTTTAGGGAATGAAATGAAAGAAGAAGTTTTAGATAAAGACCAAAAGAGATTGAGAGTTTCAACAAGAGAATGGAACAATGGAATTTATCTTTATCAATTATCTTCAGAAGGTAAGTCGTTGGTTACTAAGAAGTTATTAGTGAGACATCAATAAAAACATTTTATATTTCGAATTTTAGAAGCTATGCCTTTTGGGGTATAGCTTTTTTGTGTGTACTACTAACAAATCATACAATTCCAAAACTTGCTCCACTACAGGCTTTTTATCATCATTTTCAATCACATAATCTGCAATTTTTAATCTCTCCTCTTCCGCAATTTGTCGTGCAATAATTGCGGCAATTTCTTGTTCAGAACGCTTGTCTCTTGCTTGTATTCGCTTGATTCTTAGGTCAACTGGCGCATTTACAACAATTACTTTATCGAATATATTGTTCTCCCCAGCGGCTTTCATTAAAGCGGCTTCGTAAAGAAGAAATGGGGATTTTGGGGATTTTTTTACCCACTCGTGTGCATCTTTATGTACACAAGGATGCACCAGTGAATTTAGTTTTTTGAGTAAATCTGGATTATTAAAAACTTGAGAAGCAACCCAAGCACGGTTGTATTCGTCCGCAGGGGTATATGCATTTTCGCCAAGAAGATTTTTGATTGATTTTTTTAAGGATATATCCTTATTAATTAAATATTTAGCTCGTGAATCCGCATCGTAAATTGGAATATTCATCGTTGAAAAAATCTTACAAATGAGGCTTTTCCCAGCGCCAATCCCGCCTGTTATGCCAATGATTTTTTGGGAGTTGTTTGTCTGAATCATGATTTTAATCTTACTACTCACATTTTCTATGTTACCTATCTTCTCTATGTGGTGATTGCACTATTTCAACAATTCCGCTACCTCAAAGCTCACAGTAACTCGGTCTTTATTGGCTTTAATTAAAGAATTTTTTGGAAGGGATAATTTTATCTCATCATCAAAGTTTTCTTGCAATCTTCGGGTGGGTACTTTTACTAAAATCGCACTTCCCATTTCATCTAAAACTGACTCGGGGCCTTGTAAAGTAATCGTTCTTGGATTCACGTTAATCAAACTCGTAATAACGTAACGGTCTTTTAATGAGATATTTGAGCTATCCACTTTTACGGTAAATTGCTTAGAGACTTTACGGTCAAATTCCAACTCGAAACGGTCGGCAACAACGTAATTTATTTTAACATCTTTAATATATTCCGACAATGAATCTGTTAAGGAACCTGTATTTAAAATTCTGGTTTTCAGTGGTTTACTGATTGAATATTTGATAGGCGTAATATCCAAGGCAAATGCTTTACGCAATAAATTCCAACCGTTTCCCGACACATTCACCGATATTTTTTCGGGTAAAGGTTGTGTGGGAATATACAGCGAATCGTTATACGAAAATTGGAGAGGAAATGATATTTTCTGAGAATAACCCTCTTTATTCAAGGCGTTCATAACCCAGAAAATGATGGCAGCCAAGAGACAAATAAAAATGGCTTTATAGTCGGTTTTTGAAGGGGCTGGTTTCATGGATTATTGTAAAAAGTTAAAAAGTTAAAGAGTTATAGAAGTTTCAAAACCTTTAAACTTCTATAACTCTTTAACTAATAAATAACTACTCTCCAATCTGAGCCGAAGAATCTTTTGAAATGGCAGTTTTCAAGAAAACCATTTTAATGCCCTTGCTTGAATCGACTTCTAAAACAACCGTTTTTTCACGAACAGATGAAATCGTACCGTGCAATCCACCAATAGTAATTACTTTGTCTCCCGCTTTTAATGAATCCACGTAAGCTTGTTGGTCTTTTGCCTTTTTTTGTTGTGGACGTATCATGAAAAAGTACATGATAACGAACATTCCTCCGATTAAAAATAATGAAGAAGCTCCGCCTCCGCCAAATCCTTGTAATAAAATACTATTGTACATGGTTAGTTTTTTGTTAAATTTTATTTGAAAATTACTTCTTAATCAATACCTCAATTTTGAAAGAAACCGTATTATCCGAAGGTTTTGTATTGGCATACGCCGTTACGGTTTTGTTTAATTTACCTTCTTTCCCTTTACTGTTAAATTTAACGGTAATAAATCCCCTTTCACCTGGAGCAACTGGTTCTTTTGAATACGAAGGCGTTGTGCAACCGCATGAAGCATTTACATTACTCAATACTAAGGGTATATTTCCCGTATTTTTGAAATTATAAACGTGCATAATGGTATCGCCCTGTGTAATCGTCCCCAAGTCAACCGAAGGCGTATCAATTGCCATGACTGGAAATTTGTCTGCAGTGGGTTGAAGTGCTTTTTGATTTTCTTCAATCGTTTGAGCATCCGTACGTTGCTTGTTTTCGCAAGCCGTAAATACGCAAACACAAAGTGCCAATATTACTAATTTTTTCATAGATTATTAAATCGTTTTTTGTTCGACATTCGATAAAATGGTGCTTTTGGATTTCAACTAAACGAATATCTAACATCCAAAACCAAACAGCGAAACTACGCTTTAGCTTTTATTTGGCTCATCATGGTTTCGACGTCTTCTAAAAGGCGTTCGGCTTTTTCACGGGCATCATTTACTACTTTTTTCCCTTCCGTTTTTGCCATTGTTTCAGGAATTTCTTTTCCCTCAATCAAGTCAGAAATCAAATTTTGCAATTGATCACGGTTTTTTTGGAGTTGGTAAAAAAGTCTATTGCGGGTGTTTTCACCTTTGTCGGGGGCATATAAAATTCCCAACACAGCACCAACGGCTGCACCTGTCATAAATGCCCAAAATGTTTTTGATGACTTATTCATGTCAATTATCAGTTTTCAGTAAGCAGTTATTAGTAAACCGTTACTTTAATTTGTTAAAAAAAATATTTGTAAGGAACTCAAAATTCAAATGTGTAATTTCCCCTAATCCCTATTTATTATCAATTAAACCACGTCCAGATTTTCTGATAACGCCTTCTTTTTGTAATTTTTGGGAAAGTACATCCAAAAGACCATTAATAAATTGTCCCGATTTTGGGGTTGAATAATTCTTTGCTAATTCAATATATTCATTAATTGAAACTTTCGTGGGAATGCTTGAAAAATTAATCATCTCGGCTAAACCCAATTTCAAAATTAATAAATCAGTCATTGCCAATCGGTCGCCGTCCCAGTTTTGTGTTTGGTCGATGATGATTTTTTCGTAATCTTCATCATTATCCAATACATGGTTGAAAAGATCCAAGAAGTAAACTTTATCATCTTCCCAATTCATGGCTAAAGGTTGTAATTCTAAATCCTCAACACCTATAATTTTGAATGTTTTGACCATCATACTCTTCAAAACCTCTCTATTTTCACCCCAATTTAAGTCTTTTTCTTCAAAATAATCGGTAACTATATGATGTTTTAAGATAAAAGTTTTAACCAAATAAATGACTAACGCTAAATCTTGTTCAAAAGTTGGTTCGGTAATACGAAGGTACGATTGGAATTCGGTATCAGGCAAGATGGCTTCCAAGAAAAGTTTTCGGAGAAAATTCTGTTCGTCAGTTGTCCAATTGACATTTTTACGAATGGACTCAGTTTCGAGTGTTTTTTGATTTTTAAGCGCAATTAATACGGAATTATTGGCTAGTCTGGCAGTTCTGAAATCAGTTTCAACTAAACGACGTTGTTCATCCCAAACGGCAATTTCTGTGATTTCAAGTAGCAATTGGAGCATTTTGAGATAAACATTGTAGATATTTTCTACTTCATTCACCATTGCATTCGTAATTCTATTTCTATCTCTTTTTACGGCATCACGATACATTAAAAGGGATTTTTTGGCAGCAACTTTAGATTCTGCGGGAATATCTTCATTGGCATCTTTCTTATGAAAAACTTCATCATAATGTATTTCAGAAAGTTTACGGAGCATATCTAATTTAATAATTTGTTCCTCTTTAGGAATCATTAAATCAAGATTGGGTAGGAAAGATTCGGCAATAATGTCGTTGTAATGTTGATAATCAGCACGTTCCGCTGTGCGGAAGGCGTATAGGTTTTGGAAAGCCTTAGTTCGGAGAAGTCGTCTGTTTACCATCGTGTGTATGAAAGAACGTTTTTTGGTTGCTTTAAATTTTATACAAAATTAGTATTTTTTTAAGAAAAAGAGGGCGTTTCGTGTAAAAAGATTGTTTTATTAAAGGAAATTTGTAAACCTTATCCTAAAATAATCTTTTGCTCGGGTTGATATTTTTTTTTAAATTGCACAAACTAAACATTAAAAATCATGGTTGCAACAGAAGGAACAAATGAAGTAATTGACACGTTCAATATTATATGAAATACCTAAAACATCTCAACAAATATTTTCTCACGTATAAATGGTACTTAATTTTGGGTACAATTTTCACCGCCGTTTCCAATTTATTTGGGGTAGTTCCCGCTCAAATTGTGCGATATGCCCTTGATTTAGTCAAAGAAACCATCGATTTATACTTCCTTTTTGAAGGCTTCAAACTCCAAACTTCCGTGTATGAATTCTTTGCTTTTTCAATTCTGTTATACGGATTGATGATTTTGGTATTAGCCTTGCTGAAAGGAGTGTTCCTATTTTTAGTTCGCCAAACTTTAATTGTGATGTCTCGGCACATTGAATTTGACTTGAAAAATGAGATTTATCATCATTATCAAACACTTCCACTGAGTTTTTATCGCAAAAATAATACGGGAGATTTGATGGCTCGAATATCGGAAGATGTCAATAAGGTAAGGATGTACGTTGGTCCTGCTATCATGTACGGACTGAACTTGATTACGGTGTTCATTCTCGTGATTTGGTATATGCTTTCGGTGAATCAAAAATTGACTTTGTGGGTGCTTTTGCCCGTGCCATTTTTATCGTTTAGTATTTATTTTGTAAATACGATAATCATGCGAAAATCGGAGCAAATTCAAGCCAATTTGTCAAAGATTTCGACTTTTACGCAAGAGGCTTTTTCGGGAATTAGGGTTTTGAAATCATTTGTACAAGAAGAACCTTCAACGATTGCTTTTACGAAACAAGCGAATGTTTACCGTGAAAAGTCGTTGGATTTGGTGAAAGTAGATTCATTATTTTCACCTTTGGTATCGGTTTTAGCTGGTTTAAGTTCGGTAATTGTGGTCTATGTAGGGGGGTTAGAAGTAATGGCTGGACGGTTGACTCCAGGAAGTATCACTGAGTTCATCATGTACGTGTATATGCTCACGTGGCCCATGATTGCCTTAGGCTGGACAGCTTCACAAATTCAACGGGCGGCGGCTTCTCAACAACGGATTAATGAGTTTCTGAATATTAAAACAGACATTGTTTCTGAACAAAATATTAGCAAGGAAATTGAAGGTGATATTGAAGTCAAAAATGTTCATTTTGTCTATCCAGATTCCGGAATCGTGGCTTTGAAAGACTTTTCAATGAAGGTTTCAGCGGGTGAATCCGTGGCAATTTTGGGTACAACAGGTTCTGGAAAAAGTACGATTGCTAATCTTTTATGCAGAATGTATGACGTTTCGGAGGGAGAAATAAAAATTGATAAATTACCCATTAAAAATTTGAATGTCAATGGTTTACGTGCTCAAATTGGTTACGTTCCCCAAGATGTTTTCTTGTTTTCAGATTCCATTCGAAATAACGTAAAATTTGGGGACGATGAAATGACCGAAGCTCAAATTATCCAAGCCGCCAAAGATGCAGATTTGTATGATAATGTGATTGATTTTCCAGAAGGATTTGATACTGTTTTGGGTGAACGTGGTGTTACGCTTTCGGGCGGGCAGAAGCAACGCCTTTCAATTGCCCGTGCGATTGCTCGTGAACCAAGAATTTTGATTTTGGATGATTGCCTTTCGGCGGTTGATACCAAAACCGAAAATCAGATTTTGAATAACCTTCAAGGTATTATGAAAGGTCGTACTTCGGTGATTATTTCGCACCGTGTTTCTTCGGCAAAATTGGCGGATAAAATCATCATGTTGGATGATGGATATATCGTTGAACAGGGAACACACGAAGATTTGATGGAGGCGAATGGCGTTTATCGGGAGTTGTATGATAAGCAGATGTCGGTGGAAGAAGTTTAAATCTAACCTAAAATAATATGAAGAAAACACTTATTCCTAATTCAATTATACTTTTTAGTCTCATTTATTTAACCATTATGATATGGGGTTTTATATCAACGGGAAATAGAATTGGCTTCTTATTTTATGCAGTTGTTTTAGCTATCTTCTCTATTGTATTTATTTATGAAAGAGATAAATTTGCTTGTATTCTAAAGATAGAAGACTACAGATTAAAGTTTAAATATATCTTTCCCAATATAAAGAATGTTGAAATAGATTTGTACAAAATACACGGTGATATAACCCTAAAAAGATTTCATGGAAGAGATTTTGCAGGAGGATTTCCAACTTTATCAAATTACCTTAATTACAGATGGTATTTCTCTGCTGATAGATATGAATTAGAATTTTGGTATGAGGGGAAACTTAAAATAGTCCCTTTTCAAGCTAATATAATCGGTTTAAAATCTTTTTTAGATTCGGTTATTTACCATGCAAACGTCATCAATAAAGGTGAAATCCGTTACAATAAAAGCAATTTGGGAAAAGCTGAATTAGTAACGGAATTATCAACTTTGGCTATAAAATTACTGATAAAATCGTAGCATCAGTCCAATATCTTACTACTCAATCTCAACAATTCAATCTCCGTAATTTTTGCATTGAATTCTGATTCAATTAAACGAGTTTCAGCGGCTACGGCATTGCGTTGAACCTCACGAAGTTCATACGCCGTTGAATTTCCTACTTTATATCTTTCAAAAGCAATATCAATGTTTTGACGAGCAATTTTGTAATTTTCAGTCTCTAATTGAATCAATTCCAAGGCATTTTTATAACTCAAAAATGTTCTTTCCAAGGCCGTATTTAATTGATTTCTAAGGTCGCCTTCTTGATAATTCGCTATTTCCTGACCAATTTTGGCATTTTGAATTTTTTGTTTTTGATTGTAGCCATCAAATATGTTGATGGAAGCTCTCAATCCGTAGTTGAAAGCAAAACTTTGTAGAGATTTTGTGGCTTGCGGTTGTCCAGCACCACTGTTAGTAGAGTTATAATTATAGCCAGTCAGCAAGTCGATTTGTGGATACTGAGCCGCTTTTTGAAGTTTCAAGTCCAATTCTGCCAATCGTTTATTTTGCTCCGCTAATACTAAAGAAGGATTCTGTTTTAAGGTAGCCTCCCGAAGAATTTCGAGCGAAAGATTTTTATCATAAACGATGGTATCAAGCGTATTAAATTCTGTCTGTAAATTCCTGATTAACAAAGAATTAAGGTTTATTTTTGAACTTTCTAATGCCTGTTCCTGAGCTATCAGAGCGGCCCTATCTTCATTAAAATCCACTTGTGCTGAAAGAAAGTCCACTTTTGAGCCTTGTCCAACTTCGTATCTATCTCTTGAAAGTTTCAGTCGATCATTTGAAATATCTAAGCCTTGTTTTAAATTTTTCACCCTTCTTGATTGCCGAATAATGTCATAGTAAGCATTACTAACTTGAGCAATTGAGTTTTCGATGGTACTTTCTAACTGCGTAACCGTGGTTTTTTGTAATTCACGCAAACGGTCACGAGCCACAAACATTCCTAAGCCATCATACAAGGTCCAAATGGCATTTACTCCGGTAGCACCATTATTATTGAGTACGTTTGAGCGTTCGATAGTAGGAAAGGTTGCATCGAAAGGTTGAAGGGTTAAACCATTAACAGAGTAATTTTTATTAATACTCCCCGTCACAGTTGGTAACATTCCAGCATTACCAGCCGTGTTATTATTTTCGGCAATTTTTTTGCTACTTTTCGCAATTTTAATGGAATATGTATTCTCCAAAGAAATTTTTATGGCTTCCTCGTGCGAAAGAATTCCTTGGGCATCGACGTTATAAACAAGTAAAAATAATGATAAAATTAGAGGCAGTTTCATTTTTAACAATGGTTTTGTTGATGTTATTTTCGCTTTTTGCCAATACCCATAAAAGGCTTCCATTCCTTGTTTTCAGGCTTTGAATAGACTTTTTTCTTCTTACTATCTTTGTCTAAATTTCCTGCATTATTAGGAATTGATTGATTTACCACGATTTTTCTTTCCTCAAATTCTTTACCATTCAATCCTTTAATGGCGGCTTTTGCTTCTTCCTCATTTGGCATTTCAACAAAGGCAAAACCTTTATTTTGACGAGTAAATTTATCTATTACAATTTTGGCAGAATGTACTTCTCCGAATTCTCCAAAAATTTCTACCAATGTTGAATCCTTCCATTTGAAAGGAATACTACCTACGTATATATCCATTTTTTTATTATTTATTGATTTACAAAGGTAGTAATTAGGGATTAGTTTTTAGGGAATGGGATTAGTTTTTATTGATAAATGAATGGGGAAGTCATTTATTGGTAATTACTGGTTCAAGTCTCCAGACTTAAATCACTCAGGGTGTCCACCTTCAAATCGTATATAAAAATGCAATTTCTATTTCATCAATCTTTTCCAATCGCCCAAGAACTTTTGAAGTAATACTCTGCCTAAATTCTAATTCAATCACACATTGATTATCAAATTGTTGATTTTTTATTTTTAAGCCAAAATCCTTCACCACTTTCATGATATCGTTCATCTGAACGTATCCAAAAGTCACTTGATGAACGTCATTGATTGTTTTTTCGATGATTTCAGCGTTGATTAGCGCTTCTTCGGTAGCGGACTTATAAGCGTTTATTAAACCTGGAACGCCCAATAAAGTACCGCCCCAATAACGGACAACTACGACCAAAATATTCGTAATTTCTTTCGATAAAAGCACGTTCAAAATAGGACGACCAGCTGAGCCGGCGGGTTCACCATCGTCATTAACTCTGAAATTAGTTCTGTTTAAACCTATGCGATAGGCATAACAAAAATGAACCGCTTTGAAGTGTTCCTTTCTAAGCGGTTCAATGATGTTTTTTATTTCAGATTCATTTTCAAAAGGATAGGCAAAAGCTAAAAACTTACTGCCTTTGTCTTTGAAAAGCCCTTCTGTGGGAGATTTTATTGTTTTGTAAGTATCCATTTATTTTTAGGTATGCGTTATGAAGTCGTAGGGTATGAGGTAAAAAATACAACAACAATTAAATTTAGCTTCCAACAAAGCTACGATTTAATTTTTTTTACCTCATACCTACGACCTTATACCTAAAACTAATACTTAAACACCTTCTTCCCTGCCATCACTTCCTGTGTTTTGGTGTCAAAAGTAACTTTTTCGCCCGTTTTGTAGGCGGCATTTGCCATGATATTTGCAATAGAATGTTGGTATCCAGCCTCAATTGGAGCATTTGGCGTTTTGCGTGAGCGTACACAGTCCATCCAGTTTTTAATGTGAGCCGTTGTTAATTGGTCATATCCCGTATTGGCATTTGTCTCAATTTTAGTTACATCACTCAACTTCATCTTGGGTAATAAATTGGCTTGCAATCCCATTGCTTTTGCTTCCCGATCGCCCATTCCGCCTGTTGGAGAAATTTCGTTAGTGTCCAAATTAATCATACCACCATTCGAGTAGTACAACTCCTTCGTATCACCCGCTCCGTTAGAAAAACGACTGGTGAACTGTACTTGAAAACCTGTCGTCAAATCATCCAGAGGGCCATAATCAAAAACTACGGTCATAGTATCGGCATTTTTACGACCGTCTTTCCACTGATATATTCCGCCATTGGCTACTGCACTTCGTGGGTGAGGCAATCCCGAAAACCAGTGAACCGTATCAATTTGATGCGACATCCACTGACCAGGAATTCCTGAAGAATAAGGCCAGAAAAGTCTGTATTCCAAGTATTTACGTGGGTCAAAAGTATCGGCGGGACGGTTTACTAAAAAGCGTTTCCAGTCAATGTCTGACTCTTTTAAATCTTTGGTTAAAGCAGGTCTTCTCCAACGTCCAGGTTGATTGACATTCCATACCAATTCCACCATCACTATTGGTCCAAATTTGCCCGACTTAATAAAATCTTCTGCTGCAAAATAGTTTGCACCACTTCTACGTTGAGAACCAATTTGTACGATTTTGCCCGATTCTCTTACCGCTTTTAATACCGCACGATTATCCTCCATTGTTTCGGCAAGTGGCTTTTCTACGTAAGCATCACAACCGCCTCTAACTGCCTCAATGGCATGAGAAGCGTGTTGAAAATCAGCCGTTGAAAGCATTACTGCATCCACAGATTTAGAAGCGTATAGTTCGTCATTATTACGAAAAACTTTTACGTCAGAGCCTAACTCTTTGTCAATGAATGCTTTCCCTTCATCACGACGACGATTCCAAATATCCGATACCCCAACCATTTCAAAATTCATTTCTTTCTGAAATTGTTTGAATGGAGGAATATGTGATGACCTAAAACGGTCAGAGAAACCTACGCAGGCAACCCGTACACGGTCATTTGAGCCAATGATTTTGGCATAAGATTTTGCGGAGAAACCCGTGGCTAAACCCGCTAAAACTGTACTTTTTACAAACTCTCTCCTTGTTGTCATTGTTAATAAGAATTTTACTGTAAATATTTTATTTCAATTCCTTAATTTTAATATTTTTAAACGAAACATTATTTCCGTGGTCTTGCAAAAGGATATGTCCTTTATCGCCCGCTCCGAAACCTTTGAATTTTTCGTATTTACTTCTTGCTACCAGAGCATCAAAAATATTGCTTTTACGCTCATATTCGAGCACTTTAAAGCCATTTAGCCAATGTTGAATAATGTTATTTGGCATCGCAACAACCCTTGCCTGATTCCACTCACCAATTTTTCTTTGGAAACGTTTGTCTAATTTATACGAAGGAATTAAATCATATAAACTCGCCATTGTACGATTGCCAGCTGCTCCTAACTTGGCGTCGGGATGTTTTTCGTCGTCTAAAACTTGGTATTCTAACCCAATACCAGATTTCCCACCCGAATCAAAATCTTCGTTTACGAAATATTTTACGCCTGAATTTGCACCGTCTGTAAGTTTAAATTCAAAAGTCATCTCAAAAGCTCCGTATTGGTCATTTGTTACGATGTCGTTGCCCGTTTCAGAACCGTTCGATAAGGCAATATTGACTTCTCCATTTTGAACCGACCAACGGTTTTCGGGCATTTTGTCTCCGTGAACTGCTCGCCAGCCGGTGTAATCTTTTCCGTTGAATAATAATTTTACGCCTTGAGCTTTTTCTTGGTCAGATAAAGTGTTTAACGTCAAATTAATAACGGGAATATTGTCGGTTGGTCTGGGTTTCATATCCGCCCCTGTCTGGATTCGGATATTTTTCCAACGAATTTGCATTCCCTCCGTCATGGTTGCATAAATAGCATGAACTTGAAGAGCAATAAAACCTTTAGCAGTCATATCATCTACTAAATTTGATACTGGAACATCATTTACCCAGGTGCGAATAATATTTCCAATTGCTTCAACTCTGTACTTATTCCATTGTCCATTGAGTTTAAAAGCCATTTTCCCTGCTGGGTTAATGTTTGGAATGTACAACCAATCACGACGACTTTCGTCATAAATTCCACCCGACCAAGCACGGTCAGAGGGGTCAACTTCTACTTGATAGCCGTGAACTGTTCCATTTTTATAATCTGGTTTTGAAAGACTTCTAAACTGGATTCCAGAGTTCATTCCTTCGGCTACGTTTAGTTCGAGTTCGAGGATAAAATCACCGTAATCTTGTTCGGTTGCTAAAAATGAATTGGGCGTATCTTTTACAGTTGTACCCACGATTTCACCATTTTTAGCTTCATATTTGGCTTTTCCACCTAATTGTTTAAAGCCATTTAGCGTTTTTCCATCAAAAAGATTCGTCCACTGTTCCTTTTGAGCAAAGGTTTCGGCCGATAAAATGGTGAAGATTAATAAGAGACTTATCGTTTTTTGTTTCATAAGAATTTCTGAAATATTGATTTATTGGAAAAAGACGAAGATGATATTTTTATACTTGATTTCAAATGGCTATCTTCATAGATTATTAAGCACAACAATAAAGATAATTTTGCCACCAAGATATCCTTTCTAAAAAAGGTAATTAAAGAATTTTATTAACTTTTACTTTGCGTGCCAGTGTCTGAGTGGCAAAACTCATCATCAACCCAACAATTCCATGAAAAAAATAGTATTCCTGCTTCTTTTTGCCACTCAGATTTTCGCTCAAAAATTTACTAAAACTGAAATTACTCGTTTTCAGCAACAAGCTAAAAAAGTTGAGATTATCCGTGATACCTGGGGCATTCCACACATCTACGGAAAGTCGGATGCTGATGCGGTTTTTGGTCTATTATACGCTCAATGCGAAGACGATTTCAAGCGTGTAGAAATGAATTATATCGAAAAATTAGGAAGACTTTCTGAAATTAAAGGGGAGAAAGAATTATACAACGATTTACAAATCAGATTATTAATTGATTCCGTTGATGCCATTGCCGATTATAAAAAAGCCGAACCGTGGTTAAAGAAATTACTTAATGCCTACGCCGACGGAATTAATTTTTATCTCCATAAACACCCCGAAGTGAAACCAACTTTATTGACTCGTTTTCAGCCTTGGTATCCACTTTTATGGACGGATGGCAGTATCGGAGCGATTTCGACGGCGGATATTTCTAATGATGAAATCAAGAAATTTTATTCGGGGAATCAATTGGAAGGAATTTCAAAAAGCAAAACTTCTAATGCTTCAGCAGTATTTGGAGATTACCAACAAACAGGCTCAAATGGCTTTGCGATTGCTCCTTCAAAAACAGCTTCGGGCAATGCCATTTTGTACATCAATCCGCACGTAACTTTCTATTTTCGTCCAGAAGTACAAGTGGTTAGCGAAGAAGGTTTGAACGCTTACGGCGCAGTTACTTGGGGGCAGATGTTTGTTTATCAAGGATTTAATCAATATTGTGGTTGGATGCACACCTCAAGCAACGTGGACGTAGCGGATATGTACGCCGAAAAAATCGTGAAGAAAAATGATAAAATTTTCTACGAATACAACCAGAAATTACGCCCCGTAACGCAGAAAAACGTCACACTCAAATACCTCGAAGGTGGCAAATTAATTGCGAAAAACTTCACTACGTATTACACGCATCACGGGCCAGTAATGGCCAAAAGAGACGGGAAATGGATTAGTTTAAGGTCGTATAATCGTTCGATGACGAGTTTAGTTCAGTCTTGGAAACGTACCAAAGCCAAAGGTTTTGACGATTATAAAAAAGTGATGAATTTGAAAGCAAATACCTCCAATAATACCGTTTTTGCGGATACTAAAGGAAATATTGCTTATTGGCACGGCAATTATGTACCTGTGCGAGACACCAACTATAATTGGGGCAAAGTAGTTGATGGCACGACCTCAAGAACCGAATGGAAAGGTTTGCACGCCGTTGATGAAACCGTGCATAGTTATAATCCAGTAAATGGTTGGCTACAAAACTGTAATTCAACACCTTACACGGTTGCGGGAGAAAATAGCCCTAAACGAGCCAATTTTCGCCCCTACATGGCGCCCGATGGAGAAAATTTCAGAGGAATTAATGCCGTGAGAGTATTGAGCAGAGACGAAGATTATACCATTGAAAAAGTGATTGCGGCGGGTTATGATACGTATTTATCAGCTTTTGCCATTTTGATTCCTGCCATCACGAAGGCATTTGAAAAAGTGCCACCAAACGATACTTTATACCAAGCCTTAGCAGAACCAATTGCGACGTTGAAAAACTGGAACTATTACTCTTCGGAAAATTCTGTATCGACAACTTTAGCCATTGAAACGGCACAAAAATTAAATACGCAAATTACCAAAGTTTACATAGAACAAGGCGAAACCGACCAAGTAGAAAGCACCAAACATTTTGCCGCCAATGCCACCAAAGAAGATTTATTATTACCCCTTTTAAAAACCGTTAATGAGCTAAAAAGCAAATTTGGTACTTGGCAAAAACCGTGGGGAGAACTCAACCGTTTTCAGCGACTTACGGGAGAATTTCAAGAAAAATACGATGATAGCCAAGCGAGTTTACCCGTAGGTTTCGCATCGGCTTTATGGGGTTCGTTGCCATCTTTCAACAGTCGATATTATGGTACGGAAAAACGTTACGGATTGGGTGGTAACAGCTTTATTTGCGCCGTAGAATTTGGTAAAAAAATCATCGCAAAATCCTTATTAGCAGGTGGCGAAAGTGGCAATAAAAACTCCAAACACTTCACCGACCAAGCCCTCATGTACACGCAAGGAAAATTCAAAGATGTGCTATTTTATAAGGAAGATGTATTGAAAAATGTGGAGCGGAGGTATTGGGTTGGGGAGTGAGTTGCTGCATAATAACTATAAAAGGAGGAGGCAAATTCTACTTATCGGGTAATTCTGCAAAAGCCAGAGGAATATCTATTACGAATTTACAAGGCAAACCCGTTGAATTTGCACTGCCAACAATATTAGTGAAGTTGGCGACTGAAAGTAATAAAGTATTTACTTATTAGGTAGGTTTTAGCTATTCGGAGGTAAAGGGATGAAGCACTTTCACAAGAACACAATTAGTGTAATCTTAGTCACAAATCCAAAAAGGCCGAATCCACTTTCACAAGAAGATTCGGCTTTTCATTTCCCAATGAATTCATCTTATAAACAACTTTTCCTATGCTAACAACGTTTTTCTTTAAATCAACAAATCATGAAAATGGAAAAATTCATTCTTGCCTTCGCAACCTTATTGAGTACACTATCCTGTGATTCTTCCAAAGATGGTACTAATGGGGGTACAAATCCAACACCAGTTGGTGATAATATTACGCTAACCCAAGAAACGGTTTTCTCCAACCGTGGAATTATTTGGGGTTTTGAATTTCTGCCTAATGCTGATATAATTTTTACCGAAAAATTAGGAAAAATGAGCATTTATTCTAATGGAAAAATTACTGAATTATCGGGAGTTCCCAACGATATAAACACCGAATCGCAAGGTGGATTGTTAGACATTTGCTTGCATCCAGCTTATGCAAATAATGGTTTAGTTTATGCCAGTTATTCAAGCTCTGTGGGTGGAAAAGGGCTTTTGAATTTAATTAGATTCAAAATTGAGGGGAATTCACTCAAAAATGTGGAAAATATTTTCAAATCTTCCGCTACCAATCAATGGAAGGGACATTATGGCAGTAGGATTGTTTTTGATAAAAGCGGATTCGGTAGTGTTACAGAATGTATGCTCTAATATGGGTTAAATCACAAGAGGACA
>JBBAKY010000060.1:0-21870 GCA_040403295.1 Arcicella sp. | reverse complement strand
TCCAAAACCTTGATTCTACGAGCTTGTCCGTTTAGTTCAAAAGTGATATTTCTTAAACCTGATTCGTCGGGTTCAGATTGATTTAAGTATTTGACAATGATGGTTTTACCTTCGTCAATGTTAATCAAAATCTCTTCGTCTGGTTTCAAACCGTACAAAAATGCAGGGGTCGGAATCAATGAAACTTCACCGTAAAGTTGTTGGTTTTTATAGAAATCTTCATATACTTTCGGATACATTTTGTACGAAAGATAATCCAATTCTCCTTGCTCATTTTCTGGGAATTTCGTTTGGAAATCGGCAAAGTCTTGTTCAAAATCAATTGGCAAAATCGAATCATTCGGGCGAGTCGTCATTGGCGTTTCACCTTTCAAGATAATTTCTTGCAATTGTTTCGGGAAACCACCGTAAGGCTGGCCCAAACCTCCTTTGAAGAAATCTTTAACCGATTCTGGAAACGAAAGCGTTGCCCCACGAGCATATACGTCTTCGGCAGTTAATGAATTGGCAGTCATGAAAATTGCCATATCACCCACTACTTTCGACGAAGGCGTAACTTTCACGATGTCACCAAATAACTTGTTGGCTTCGTGGTAGTTATGCTTCATTAATTCAAATTTATCACCTACGCCCAAGGCAATCGCTTGTCCACGCAAATTGGTATATTGTCCCCCTGGAATTTCGTTGTCGTAAACCTCAGCCGTACCCGCTTTCAATTCCGATTCAAACGGATAATACATCTGACGAACATCTTCCCAATAGTTTGAATATTGGTTCAATAATGGCAAATCCATTTCACATTCACGCTCGTGTCCTTGCATCATGGCCACGATAGAATTGAAGTTTGGTTGAGCCGTCAAACCCGACATTGCCCCCAAAGAACAGTCAATAATATCAACGCCCGCTTCAATGGCTTTCAAATACGTTGCCGCTTGAATGGATGAGGTATCGTGCGTGTGTAAATGCACAGGAATTGAAAGAGCTTGGCGTAATTCTGTTACTAAAAGGTTGGCTTGATACGGACGTAGAAGTCCAGCCATATCTTTGATACACAAGATATTAGCACCTTCGTCTTCTAATTGACGAGCCATGTCTAAATAATATTGCAACGAATATTTTTCATTCGTAAAAACATCACCCGTATAACAAATTGAAGCCTCGGCAATGGCATTTGTACGCTCACGAACGGCTCTGATGGAAACTTTCATCGCTTCAACCCAATTTAATGAGTCAAAAATTCTGAACACATCAATCCCTGATTCGGCTGATTTTTCTACAAACTTTTCAATCAAATTATCTGGATATGCCGAATAACCAACGGCATTTGAACCTCTGAAAAGCATTTGCAAAAGCATATTTGGCATGGCTTCACGGAATTCTTGCAGCCGTTTCCACGGTGATTCGTTCAAAAAACGCATCGCTACGTCGAACGTGGCACCGCCCCAAACTTCCATTGAGAATAATTGTGGGAAGTTTTTAGCGTAACTTTCAGCAACCGCCATCATGTCTTTGGTACGCACACGGGTTGCGAGTAATGACTGATGTCCATCTCTGAAAGTGGTATCAGTATAAAGAATTTGCTTTTGTTCTTTGATGTATTGAGAAAATTTTTCGGCTCCCATTGAATCCAAAAGCTGTTTGTTGCCTTTTGGATATTGTCCAAAAGTATCAAAAGCAGGAATAACAGGAGTTCTGAAACTTCTATCTAATTTTACTTTTACATCAGGATTTCCGTTGACAACGACATCGCCCAAATAGCGAAGAACTTTGGTCGAACGGTCACGAGAAGTCGTAAAATTGAACAATTCTGGGTGTCCATCAATGAATTGTACCACACATTTTCCTTGTTGGAAAATTGGATGAGCAATTACATTTTTCAAGAAAGGAATGTTGGTTTTCACCCCACGAATACGGAATTCCGTCAAGGCACGGGCAAGGCGTTGCGAAGCACCTTTTAAGGTACGACCACGAGCCGAAACCTTCACCAACATTGAATCGAAATAAGGCGAAATTTTTACGCCTGGATAAGACGAACCTTCATCCAAACGAATGCCAAAACCTGCGGCATTTCGGTACGCAATAATTGTCCCGAAATCAGGTTTGAAGCCATTGGCAGGATCTTCAGTTGTGATTCTACATTGAATTGCGTAACCATTTAAAGGAATATCTTCTTGCTTTAAAATATAAATTCCATTGTCCGAAAGTTTATAATTCATGGCAATCAAAATCTGCGTCCGCACGATGTCCACACCCGTGACTTCCTCAGTGATTGTGTGTTCCACTTGTACCCGAGGATTCACTTCGATAAAGAAAATGTTTTCATCTTTATCCACCAAAAACTCAACGGTTCCTGCATTATAATAGTCCACGGCTTTACCAATGGCAATGGCATAAGCATATAATTTCTGACGAGTCTCTTCTTTCAAACCAAAAGAAGGCGCAATTTCTACAACCTTCTGGAAACGTCTTTGTACCGAACAATCACGCTCATAAAGGTGAACCAAATTGCCGTGTTGGTCGCCCAGTAATTGAACCTCAATATGTTTTGGTTGGTCGATGAATTTTTCGATAAAAATCGTATCATTGCCAAAGGCATTTTTTGCTTCGTTTTTTGCTTCGTTGAAGGCATTTAAGAACATAGCCTCCTCACGAACAACTCGCATACCACGTCCGCCACCACCAGCAGCAGCTTTTACCATCACAGGGAAACCAATTTTCTTAGCCTCCGAAAGGGCAACATCCGCATTGATTAATTCCTCTTTCGAGTCTTCAATCATTGGAACATTTGCCTTACGAGCTACCACTTTTGCGGCTACTTTATCGCCCAGTGCATCCATTGATTCAGGCGAAGGTCCAATAAATTTGATGCCTTCCTCACGACAACGTCGAACTAACCCAACGTTTTCAGAAAGGAAACCATAACCGGGGTGAATAGCATCAATTTTCTTTTCTTTACAAAGTTTGATGAGCCCCTCAATGTCTAAATAGGGTTTTAACGGCTCATCATCTTTACCGATTTGGTAAGCTTCATCGGCTTTATAACGGTGGAGAGAATAACGATCTTCAAAGGTATAAACCGCTACGGTGCGAATCCCCAATTCGGAAGCCGCACGCATGATACGAATAGCGATTTCGCCACGGTTGGCGATGAGAATACTATTGATTTTTTGGACGTAAGATTGAGCCATTTTTATTAACAGTTATCAGTTATTATTAATCAGTATTTGCTTAAATAATGAAGAGAATAACAGGAGGTTATGTATTTGGAATAAAAAGTATATAAATCATGTAAAATTCAAAAATAAATTGGGTAATTTTTACAAAGGCATTAATAAAATTTGGCGTTATTGGAAAATTACAATTTTATTTTGGTTAGTTGCTATTTTTGTAGGGTTGTAAATTTTGTATAGATTTTATCAAACCTTTTTTGTTTCAGCATTATTTATGAAATTGCATGAATGTTCGGAGATTAGGGATTAGGTAATTGGGGATTGAAAATTAGGAAATAAATTGATTTCAACTCCTTTTGCCTTGAATTACAAATTCTTAATCCCCAATTACCAGTCCTTAATTAACTAAACAAAACGTGGAACAACAAAAACCAATCATAGGCATCACCCTTGGCGATTATAACGGAATCGGACCCGAAGTAATATTAAAAGCCCTCATGAATAAACGTATTTTAGAAATTTGTACACCTGTAATTTACGGCTCTCAACGAGTTTTTGGGTTTTATCGTAAAGCCTTAGATTTGAAAGATTGGACTTTAAATAACATTCAGTCCATTCAGCAAGTCAATCATAAACTTACCAATTTAATTTCATGTTTTGATGATAAAGCCACAGAAGTTACGCCAGGAAAAGTAACTCAAGAGGCGGGTGCGGGTGCATTGGCTTGTTTACAAAGAGCAACCGAAGATTTGAAATCAGGTGCGATTCATGCCGTCGTAACTGCCCCAATTAATAAGCATAATATTCAATCAGAAACCTTTAAATTTCCTGGTCATACCGAATATTTTACTGAAGCTTTTGAAGCCAAAGAATCATTGATGTTTTTGGTTTCGGATGTGTTGCGAGTAGGCGTAGTGACGGGCCATATTCCGCTTGGACGGGTTCGTGGAGCCATAAATCAGGATAAAATAAGTCAGAAATTGGCATTGATGTTTGCCTCTTTGAAAAATGATTTTGGTATTCAAAAGCCCAAAATTGCCGTTTTGGGACTAAATCCACACGCTGGCGAAGATGGATTGTTGGGCGATGAAGAAAAAACTACGATTACGCCAGTATTGGAACAATTCAAGAAAAAAGGGAATTTGGTTTTCGGCCCATTTCCTGCGGATGGCTTTTTTGGAGCGGCACAATTTAAACATTACGATGCCGTTTTAGCGATGTATCACGACCAAGGGTTGATTCCTTTTAAATATATTTCGTTTGAAATGGGTGTCAATTATACCGCAGGACTTTCGGCAGTTCGTACTTCACCCGACCACGGAACGGCGTATGATATTGCAGGAAAAAATACCGCCTCGGAAACATCCATGTTGCAAGCCATTTTTACGGCCATTGACATAGTGAAAAATAGGAAAGAAATGGCTACCGTTGTATAAAATTTCGCATGATCTCATTCTTATAAATAACCAATCAAAACAATGTCATTTGAACAACAATCTCGTAGAGACTTCCTTAAAACTGGTGCCTTAGCTGCCGCTGGCTTTACATTATTAAATAGTGAATTATTTGCTGGTTCAAAGAAACCCTCTGTTCGTAACATCGGTGTGCAATTATGGTCTGTGAAGGATGATATGGGTAAAGATGCCGCTGGAACACTCGCTAAAGTAGCAAAAATGGGCTACAAACAAGTGGAAGGTTTTGGCTATTCTGACGGAAAATTCTTCGGTTTGCCGACTGACCAATTCGCTAAAGTTTTAGCTGAAAATGGTTTAACGATGCCTTCAGCTCACGCAATGATTACGAGTAAAGATTACACAAATGGTCAATTGTCGGATGCGTTCAAAAAGTTAGCGGATGATGCGAAGAAGGTAGGTCAGAAATACGTAATTGCCCCTTCTATGCCGGGTGAAGATCATTCCAAAGGTAAATTTATGGCGGAAATGTACAACAAAGCAGGCGAGCATTGTAAGTCAATGGGGATGAAATTTGGCTACCATAATCACGATTTTGAATTCGTGAAATATGATGGTGTAAGTTTATACAAAACGCTTTTGGACAATACACAAAAGGATTTAGTGACTTTTGAAATGGATTTGTATTGGGTGAAATTCGCCAAAGAAAATCCAATGGAATGGTTCAAAAAATACCAAGGACGTTTTACGCATTTCCACGTAAAAGACCATGACCCAATCAAAGATGTAAGTGTGGAAGTTGGTGAAGGAGATATTAATTTCCAACAGATTTTTAACTCAAAATTATCGGGTGCAAAATATTTTATTGTGGAGTTAGAAAACTATAAACGCCCTGCATTGGAAGGAATCGAAATTAGTTTGAATAATTTGAAGAAGTTAAAGTTTTAGATTTGAGTTAAAGAAGTTAAACAGTTAAAGTAGTTAAATAGTTAATAGTGTTGAGTACCAAAAATTTTCTAACTTCTTTAACTCAATAACTTCTTAAACTTCAAAGCAATGAGTAAAAAATGGAGATATCTATTGTTCAGAGGCACATTTCTGACGGGTGGATTTTTGATATTTTTGATGGTTTTAGCCGATATTTTTTGGTTAGCGGAAGAAAGATTTGACAGACTTTATTTCTTTCATTTAATCTTAGAAAGTATCTTCTTTATGATTATTGGAACTTTGATAGCGCTTTATTTTTGGTTGCATCCAAAACGGACTTATAAATTTTCCAGAGAAAAATGAACCTGTCAGTAATTTGACAGGTTTTTTTATAAATGAAACTCGAACATTATCGTTCGGAAAAGAATGAAAAAAATACTAATTGTAGATGATTTACACGAAAACATCTTTCCATTATTAACAGAAATGGGATTTGAAGTAAATTATCAGCCACAAATTAAACGTCCCGAAATTCTCGAAATTATTAAAGATTACGAAGGATTAATCATCAGAAGTAAAACTAAAGTTGACAAGGATTTTCTAAGTTATTGCGAAAATTTAAAGTTTATCGGCAGGGCAGGAGCAGGCTTGGATTTGATTGATTTACCCGAAGTTGAGCGTAAAAATATTAAAGTATTTGCCGCCAATGAGGGCAATTCTGATGCCGTTGCTGAACATACTTTAGGCATGATTTTAATGTTATTCAACAAACTCAATTGGGCAGATGCTGAAGTACGCCAACGCATTTGGGAAAGAGAAAAAAATCGAGGCATCGAACTCAAAGGTATGACCATTGGAATCATTGGCTACGGCAATATGGGAATGGCGCTTGCCCAAAGATTGATGGGATTTGGAGTAAAGGTTTTAGCGTATGATAAAATTGAAAAGGAAGATTATGAATATGGCTTATGGGCTGAAAAGGCTTCCTTAGACACACTTTTTGAACAAGCCGATTTGATTTCAATTCATGTGCCACTCACGCACGAGACTCGGATGATGATTAATGACGATTTTATCCAAAAATTCAAGAAAAATATTTTCATTGTGAATACTTCGAGGGGAGAAGTGGCTTGTACAGAATCAATTTTGAAAGGCTTGCAATCTGGAAAAATTAGAGGGGCTTGTTTAGATGTGTTGGAAAATGAAAAACTATCAACGCTCACGCTCGAACAAGAAGCCATTTATTCACAATTATTTAAGTTGAAAAACGTTATTCTCACGCCTCACATTGCGGGTTGGACGGTGGAAAGTTATCGAAAAATCAATGAAGTTTTGGTTGATAAAATTCGAGATATGTTAGGTAATTAAACAGAGAAAATACAACAACCAAAATAATCCATGAAATCACTTTTTTTAATATTTTTCTTCCTTATCATTAGTAATCTATCCGCTCAAAATAAGCCCTATTCCCTCTTTTTGATTGGCGATGCTGGCGATGATATGGTTCAAAATGATGTGCATAAAACCCTTCAAAAACACCTAACAGCCACTGAAAATGGGGGCGTGATTTTCTTGGGAGATAACATTTATCCACGGGGACTTGATGGGTCAAAAGAAGCTGAATTGAAATTATTGACTCAACTTCATACGCTGAAAGAATTCAAAGGAGATTGGTATTTTATCCCTGGCAATCATGATTGGGCAAAAGGGCGTTGGAAGGGCTTGAAAAATGTACTTAGACAGGCTGATTACATCAATAAATACGCTAAAGATTCATTGAATGAGACAAAGACAAAACATTTTTATCCCGAAAAAGGCTTACCCGGACCCGTTACGAAGGATTTAGGAAAAATAGTTTTGGTTTTTACGGATACGGATTGGTGGCTTCACAGTGGTTTTTATCATCAAGTGGGCATGGATGATAAATTTGAGCGAATGGATAAAGTCTATTTTCATAGGCTTGATTCCATTTTAACGGCTGTGGAAAAACAAGGGAAAAAGACGTTATTTTTATCCCATCACCCATTGGTTGATTATGGCGAACATGGCTTCCATAAAAGTAAAAGTTGGTATTATGCTTTGGTAAATTATTCGCCTCTCATGACTTTTGGATTGTTGGGCGTGAATCGAGCTTTGAATTCTGAAATGAATCAACCTCGCTATCTCAAAATGGCCAATAAAATGTACGCAGTGTTGGAAAAACATAAAAACGTGATTGCCATTTCGGGACATGAACATAATTTGCAAGTTATCAAACGTCCTAACAATTTGTTTCTTATTAGTGGTTCTGGTAGTAAATTAACGCCACTCAAACGAGAAATTAAGCAACCAGATTGCCTATTTAATGCCAGTAAACCAGGTTTTATGGAATTGATTTTTGATGAAAAAGGTAAAGCGAGTTTGAAAGTTTGGAACGATAAAGATGAGATTTTGTATGAAGAAAAGGATATTTTTTAAAAGCGTAAGTATAATTAACATAATACCTCAAAAACGATGAAAAAACTGTCTATATTATTCCTATTTTTCTTTAATAATATTTTTACGTATGCTCAAGATGCTGTAAGCGAATGTGCCGCTGGAAAAATTTTATCCCTCACAAAACGCAATCAAAATGCACGTTTGCAAGCTGTCCAAGCGGTTGATAATAATATTGACGTAACGTATTATAAACTCAATTTGAATGTTTCGTACACGCCCAAAAATATTAAGGGCGAAGTAACCATAAATGCCAAAAGTAAAGTTGCCAACCTCGATCAAGTGACCATTGATTTGCAAAATTCCCTTACGACTGACTCTGTGAAAATTGGGAATAAAAAACTTGTTTTCATTCATCAATCCAATCAGATTATTGCCAAATTAGATAAAATTTATGCTGAAAATCAATTAGTGAGTTTTTTGATTTATTATCACGGAATTCCGGGTTCGAGCGGATTTGATAGTTTTGTCTTTGGTACGCATAACAATTCTAAAGATATGGCAATTTGGTCATTATCAGAGCCTTACGGTTCGTCCGATTGGTTTCCCTGCAAAAATTCGGTGGATGATAAAGCTGACTCTTCGGACGTTTGGATTACGAGTGATAAATATTTTACGTCGGTTTCCAATGGAGTTTTAGAGAAAACCCTTGATAATCAAGATGGTACACGGACTTATCAATGGAAAAACCGTTATCCAATTGCTCAATATTTGATTTCGATTGCGATGAGTAATTATACTTTATACCAAAATCAATTCACTTTTGAAGGGCAGAAACCCATGCCCATAACCCATTATATTTATCCCGAATCTTTGACGACAACCAACAAATTAGCCCTTGATAAAACGGCTTTTATGCTGGATTTATTCTCGAAAAAATTTGGTTCATACCCTTTCATCAATGAAAAATACGGACACGCTCAATTTGGTTGGGGCGGGGGTATGGAACATCAAACTTGTACTTCTTTAACGATTCCTTCGAGCGGTTTTGAAACCTTAATCGCTCATGAATTGACGCATCAGTGGTTTGGCGATAAAATCACTTGCAAAAATTGGGAAAGTATTTGGCTCAACGAAGGCTTTGCGTCTTATGGTGAATGTGTTTATACGGAAGCTACGGGTGGAAAACCTGCATACGATGTTTACATTAAGAATTTTATGGCTTCTGCGAAAACGGCCAAAGGAACAATTTACGTTCAAGATGTCAATAATATTAATGAAATTTTTAGTTCGTCACGTACCTATCGCAAGGGTGCATCTGTACTTCATATGCTCCGTGGAATTGTAGGCGATGATAAATTTTATAAGATTCTTCAAACTTATATTGCCTCAAAAAATGCCTATGGAAATGCGATAACCGAAGATTTTCAAGCGATTGCAGAGCAGGTTTACGGTCAGAAATTAGACTACTTTTTTAAGCAATGGATATTTGGTGAAAATTATCCAAAATACAAATTACAATGGACATCGCAACCCATGGCGGATGGGACTTTTAAGGTGAAAGCGGATATTTCGCAAAGCACCAACTCCAATCCGACCTTCTTTACAATGCCCATTCAATTGAGTGTTTCTAATGGTTTATCGGATACTACAATTACCATTTTTAATGATAAACAAACTCAATCATTTGAATTTATCGTAAAAACTAAACCAACTACGCTTGTATTTGACCCCAATAATTTGATTTTAAAAGATGTTGAAACGGCAAGTGTTTTAGCAAATGAACCCTTAGATTATGATAATTTTGGACTAACAATTGCACCAAATCCAAGTTCTGAGGATATTGAGGTTAGTTTTAGATTAGCCAAATCTTCTATCGTTAAAATATCAATTATTGACTTTTCGGGTAAGGAAATTGTGACGCAGTCAGAAGAAAAATTACAGATGGGTAATTATTCCCGAAATTTAAAAATTAGTCAATTTCAAGCTGGAACCTATATTCTAAATTTGAATGTTGATGGGCAAAACGAAAGTCGAAAATTAGTGACTTTTAAATAATAGCAAAGTAGGTTTTGATTTTGAGTTGCTTTAGTTGTTCTTTTTATCATAATTCAAATTGAAACTTTGATTATTCTTTATGTTTCATTCGTGGTAATCTGGGATAGATTTATCCTAAATTTTAACAAACTTGATCATTACAAGGAATTAAATAAAGTATTAGCGTTTCGTGCTGGCACTTTATAAATTTATTCAAGCGATAAATCATAGTCATTTAACAATCAAAATTATTTTAAAATGAAAAAAATCGTATTAATCTTTAGCCTTTTATTAGCATTTAATGTTTCTTTCTCTCAGAAAAAAGAAAAAGGATGGGTATCACTTTTTGATGGAAAATCATTTGCCGGTTGGAAGGTAAACGAAGAACATCCTTCTACATTTACAATCGAAGATGGAGCCATAAAAGTGGGAGGAGAACGTACTCACCTATTTTATGAAGGAGCCGTTGCTAACCATGATTTTAAAAATTTTGAGCTAAAATTGAAAGCTAAAACTCTACCAGGTTCAAATTCAGGCATATTTATTCATACGGCTTATCAAGCGAGTGGCTGGCCTGATAAAGGATACGAAGTGCAAGTAAACCAAACGCATGGAGACTGGCGCAAAACGGGTAGTTTGTACAGTTTTAGTGATGTGAAAGAGAATTTTGCCAAAGATAATGAATGGTATAGTTATGACATTACCGTGAAAGGAAAGCATATTGTCATTAAAATAAATGACAAAGTAGCGGTTGACTATATGGAGCCAGATACACTTCCAGCCGACCGTGGACAAAAACATTTGAGTTCTGGCACATTTGCATTACAAGGTCACGACCCTAAAAGTGTAGCATATTTTAAGGATATTGAAGTGAAGATTTTAGATTAATTGCGTTAATTGTTTCAATGAAAGGCTAATGAAAACTTAATTTCATTAGCCTTTTTTGTAAATAGTTATCATAGCTTAGTTTAATGATTATTTGATACACGATAACTGATTAATCTCATGTTGGGATTAATTTCAAATCTGTAAATTGTTGGATATTAGTGTTGCAGGTTAATTATCAATTTAATCTATCAGTTAATAGAATATATAGATAAAAATTATTTAAAATTATTTTATAAATTTGTCTCAACAAAATTAAAATACTATTAAAATGGAAAATAACCCAGAAGCAAGTGTATTACATGAATTAAATACGGGAGGTAAATGCCCGTTTAATCATGGTGCAACCGTAAATCATGGAGAATTAACTACCGCAACAGCTTCAAAGCAAAGTGCTGGTGGTGGAACGAGAAATCGTGACTGGTGGCCAAATCAATTAAAATTGGAAATTCTCCGTCAGCATTCTCCTTTGTCTAACCCAATGGGCAAATCATTTAATTATGCTGAGGAGTTCAAAAAACTTGATTACAAGGCTTTAAAGCAAGATATTTTTGATTTAATGACCACTTCGCAAGATTGGTGGCCCGCTGATTATGGTCATTACGGACCTTTCTTTATTCGTATGGCATGGCACAGTGCGGGTACATATCGTATTGCAGATGGTCGTGGTGGTTCGGGTGCTGGCACGCAACGATTTGCCCCTCTCAACAGTTGGCCCGATAATGCCAATCTTGATAAAGCACGTCTTTTGTTGTGGCCCATCAAACAGAAATACGGTAAAAAAATCTCATGGGCAGATTTAATGATTTTGGCAGGAAACTGTGCTTTGGAGTCAATGGGCTTTCAGACTTTCGGTTTTGCGGGTGGTCGTGAAGATGTTTGGGAACCACAAGAAGATATTTATTGGGGTTCTGAAAAAGTGTGGTTGGCAGATGAACGTTACACAAAAGAACGTGAATTAGAACAACCTTTGGCAGCTGTTCAAATGGGGCTTATTTATGTGAATCCAGAAGGACCAAATTCACAACCAGATCCACTGGGTTCGGCTCGTGATATTCGTGAGACTTTCGGTCGGATGGCAATGAATGACGAAGAAACGGTTGCCTTGACTGCGGGGGGACACAGTTTCGGGAAAACTCACGGTGCTGCCGACCCAGGTAAATACGTTGGTGTTGAGCCAGCGGCTGCGGGAATTGAGCACCAAAGTAAAGGTTGGATAAATAAATTTGGTACTGGTAATGCGGGTGATACCATTACGAGTGGACTTGAAGGTGCTTGGACAACCACGCCGACAAAATGGAGCAATAATTATTTCGAGAACCTTTTTGGTTACGAATGGGAATTGACAAAAAGTCCAGCGGGAGCATTTCAATGGAAGCCAAAAGATGGTGCGGGCGCAGGTTTAGTGCCAGATGCCCACGATGCCACTAAAAAACACGCTCCTTTTATGCTTACGTCGGATATTGCTATGCGTGCCGACCCAGCTTATGAAGCAATTTCAAGAAGATTTCTTGCAAATCCAGACGAATTTGCGGATGCTTTTGCCAGAGCTTGGTTCAAATTGACGCACCGTGATATGGGTCCTCTTGCTCGTTATTTGGGACCAGAAGTTCCTTCGGAAGAATTGATTTGGCAAGATCCAATTCCTGTGGCTACTTATGAAATAATTGATCATCAAGATGTTATTTCATTAAAAGAAAAGATTTCGACTTCGGGACTTTCCATTTCTGAGTTAGTTTCAACGGCATGGGCATCGGCTTCTACTTTCCGAGGTTCAGATAAACGTGGTGGTGCAAATGGTGGACGTATTCGTCTTGCTCCTCAAAAAGATTGGCAAGTTAACAGTCCAGTTCAATTGGCTAAAGTATTAGGAGTTCTTGAAGGTATTCAGCATGAATTTAACAATGCTCAAGCTGGAAATAAGAAAGTTTCAATCGCTGATTTGATCGTTTTGGGTGGAAGTGTAGGAATAGAAAAAGCGGCAAAAAATGCCGGTCGTGATATTGAAGTTCCGTTCACTGCTGGACGTACTGATGCTTCGCAAGCGCAAACAGATGTACATTCTTTCGCCGTTATTGAGCCACAAGCTGATGGTTTCCGTAATTATGTGAAAACAAAATATACCGTTTCTGCAGAAGAATTACTAATTGATAAAGCTCAATTATTAACATTAACTGCTCCTGAATTGGCCGTTTTAGTTGGGGGAATGCGTGTCTTGAATACGAATTTTAATAAATCACAACAAGGAGTATTTACCAATCGTCCAGAGACACTCACCAATGACTTCTTTGTGAATCTTACAGATTTTGGTACAAAATGGAGTGGTATTTCAGATTCTGACGATGTTTTTGAAGGACTTGACCGCATTACTGGAAATATTAAGTGGATGGGTACACGTGTAGATTTAATTTTTGGTTCAAATTCAGAACTTCGTGCTCTGGCAGAATTGTATGCTTGTGAAGACTCAGAAGAACAGTTTGTTCAAGACTTTGTGGCAGCATGGACGAAGGTGATGAACCTTGACCGTTTTGAGCTCGTTTAGTTACGATTGAGTGATTTTGTGACTTGCAACTTTTAAATTTGCTAAATCACAATTAATAGAAATGCCTCAAAAATGAATCGGGCAGGATTCATCTTTGAGGCATTTTCTGTTCATAATTTATCATTCAATAGTTATTACGCCAAAAAATGACCTTTGCTCGCTTAAAACTGTTTTTATATCGACACATTCATAGAAAACGGATAAAAAATGCCAATACTTTTAGAATAATTTAGGTTCTTTGTACTATTCAAAACATTATATTTCTTTTCAAGAATATTTCACAACAAATGGTAAAATAATGCTTAAAAATTTACGATTGTATTTACTCAAAAATCTACTCGTTTGCGGATTAATTCTACTATCATCGGGATATTTATCTGCCCAAGAAAGAGAATTTAAACTGCCGATTATTGAAGGAAATGTTAAGGATTCTAAAACGGGTGAGCCAATCATTGGTGCTACGATTTCCTTAGATTTTAAAAAAACTGGATTTATCACTGATTCCACGGGTTACTTTCATGTCTATTTGCCACCCGGAGAATACATCATAAAAATTAGTCATGTTGGTTATAAACCTTTTAGGATAAAAACACAACTTAACACCAACCAACGCATTGACGTGTTGCTCGATGATATTACAAAAACGTTAGAAGAAGTTATCGTTTCAAGTCAAGCTACTCGGAAAGATATTCAATCACCTTCCTTGGGGGTAACTTTACTGAGCATTAAAGCCATCAAAAAATTGCCCGCCATGATGGGGGAAGTTGATGTAATTCGTTCTTTGCAAACGCTGCCCGGTGTTTCTTCGGTAGGCGAAGGTTCAAACGGAATCAATGTACGAGGTGGCGCAATCGACCAAAACTTGATTTATATTGATGGCGCTCCCATTTTCAATCCTACCCACCTTTTTGGTTTATTTTCGGTTTTTGCTTCGGATGCAATTCGTGAATTAGAATTATACAAAGGAGGAGTTCCTTCTCGTTTTGGTGGTCGCACGGCTTCTATTTTGGATATTAAAATGACCGAACCCAATTTAGAAAAATTCAAATTGCAGGGTGGAATTGGTTTGGTATCGAACCGGGCCATGGTCGAAGTGCCAATTATTAAGGACAAACTATCAATTTTAGCGGCAGGACGTTTATCATTTAATGATTTTTGGTTTAAGTTAGTTGGACCCGATAATATCAAAAACTCTCGGGCAAATTTCTATGATTTAGCCACAAAAGTTTTTTATCGCCCCAATAAAAATAATACATTTTCCCTTTCTACTTACGTCAGCAGTGATTTTTATCAAGTTGATTCTCTTTTTAGTTTGGAAAATGTCATTGCCAAACGGACACAATTTGACTACGGACACCTTAATTTTTCGGGTCGTTGGAATCATTATTTCAATACAAAATTGAGTGTAGATGTCTTGGGCGTTATGTCAAATTATAAAACTCGTACCTACGCACCCGACAGCGTGAATCGCATTGAATTATTAAATAGTATTGATTATAAAAACCTAAAAATTGATTTTGATTATAATCCAAATGAGAAACATAAAATCAATTTTGGACTTTCGGCGGTTACTTATAATATTTCTCCAGGAGCTTTGAATCAAAATGTAAAATCAAGGGTTGCTACCGTTATTTTGCCCAATGAACAGTCTTTAGAAACGGCCATTTACGTGGATGATGAGTATAAAATGAGTGAGAAATTTACCATTCAAGCGGGACTTCGTTATGCCAATTATATCAATTTTGGCCCTTATTCGGTGAGAAAATACATTGAGGGAGAACCTCGAACGGCCAGCTCTCAGATTGGCGTTGAGGAAATTGGGAGTGGTGCAGTTGAGAAAACTTATGGCGGTTTTGAACCTCGTGTTGCTATGAAATATTCAATCGGAGAAAATTCTACCATTAAGTTTGGGTATAACAGAATGCAACAATTTATTCAGTTATTATCTAACAATACTACACCACTTCCAACCTCTCGCTGGAAAACTTCTGATTCTTACATCAAGCCTCAGCAAAGTGATTTTATTTCATTGGGGTATTTCAGAAATATTAAGGAAAATATCTTTGAAATATCGGCAGAAGGGTATTTTAGACAGACCAATAATATTCTTGATTACATCTCTGGAGCAAATTTGCAATTGAATAAAACGATTGAAACACAGGTAGTTTCGGGGCAAGCAAAGGCTTACGGACTTGAATTAATGCTAACCAAAAAACGGGGTGAATTAAGCGGTTGGATTAGTTATACCTACGCTCGTTCCTTACAACAAGTACGGGGCGATTTTCCAGAATTGCAGCAAATTGCGGGGGGGAATTGGTATCCTTCAAATTACGATAAACCTCACACCATCAATGCTACGGTAAATATTCAGCCAACGATTCATCATAGTTTTGGATTTACGTTTGCTTATAATACGGGTCGTCCATTTTCTTCACCTTCGGGTTTATTTCAATTGGATAATAAAAAATATCCAGTTTATGAAACTCGTAATAATGACAGAATTGCGGATTATCACCGCCTGGATTTTTCTTGGACAATCACTAATCCAAGTCTAAAAGAAAAACGATGGGAAGGTAGTTGGACGTTTACGGTTTATAATCTCTACGGAAGAAAAAATCCATATTCAGTATTTTTCAAATCAACGCCTGCAGGCATAAAACCTTACGAATTGAGTGTTTTTGGCGCTCCATTTGTCTCATTAACGTATAATTTTAAATTTTTATAAAAGATTGTGGTATGGTAAATAAGGTATTTTGTCTTTGAAGTTAAGGCATTTATTAATACCTAAATACTGATACCTAAAACCTGATTATTAATTTCCATGAAAACAAAATATCCCATATATCTTATTTTATTACTGGTAATAGTTGGTTCTTGCATTACACCAATTGCCGATTTTACCCAGGTAGCTTCTAAAAGTTTTTTGACCGTTGAAGCCTCACTTACTGATCAAGTTGGCCCTCAGAAAGTGAAACTATATTCATCTTCTGACAAATTGACGGGTAGTTATTTTGTGCCAATCACCAGAGCGAAAGTGTATTTTGTGGATGAAAAAGGTGTTCAAGAAAATCTTACCGAATCGGCAATAAAAGGAACTTATCTAACCTCGGCTAATTTTGCAGGACGAGTCGGAGGAACATACATCCTCAATATTGAAACGACGGATGGAAAAAAATATCAATCCCAAGCGGAAACCATGAAGCCCGTTCCTGAGATTGAAAATGTCATTTCACGTTTTGAAATTTACGATAATTATGCCAAAGGTGATGGTCGTCGGGGAGGTTTTAATATATACGTTGATTTTCAAGATCCTGCCACGGTGGGCGATAATTATCAGTGGTATTGGAAGCATTATGAACGTGCATTTATCTGCGAAACGTGCGTAGGGGGAAGTTATGACTTTAAATCCAACACTTGTGTACAACCCAAAATTCCAACTGATATAACCTTAAATTATCGTTGTGATGGAGATTGTTGGGATATAACATTTTCGACGGACTTAAATATTTTCTCTGATAATTATTTGAATGGCCAACGAATCACAGGAAAGCAAGTTGCCAGAGTACCGTATGACGGTGTTTCCCCTTATTATTTACAATTTGAGCAACGTGCCATTACTCGTAATTCCTACAATTATTATCAAGGATTGAATGCGCAAGTACAGAATAATGGGACTTTATTTGATGTTCCAGCCGAGACAAAATTTAGCTTTAATATCAAATCTACCACGAATCCTTCGGAGAAAATATTAGGAATTTTTGATGTTTATTCAGTTCGTAAAAAGATTTTTTATATTGATAGAACCCAAGTTCCGAAAGATGAAGCACCAAATGTAAAAAATATTCAAGGAGATATTTTCTCATGTCCTCCAGCGCAAGTTGGTTGTAAAGACATGGTACAATGTTCTGAAGGATTGTTCAGAACACCCCTTAAACCTACGGGTTGGAAAAATTAAATTTATCAATAAAAATTGCTATTTTTGAAGGCAAATTATGAGATATTCGTTCCAGAATAATCCATGATTTGCCTTCTTTTGTGTAGAATTTTTATCAATTCATTCTAAAATATGAAGTCCAAAGGTTTGTTCTTGTTTTTGCTTGGATTATGCTATTCTTGCGTAACCCCAGTCAATGATTTTGAACAAATTTCTTACGCAAAATTCCTAACGATAGATGCTACGCTGACGGATCAATTAAATACCACAAAAGTGCAAATTTATAGGTCTTCGGACGATTTAGCCAATTCGGTTTTTAAACCCGTTACGCAAGCGAAAGTATATTTTATGGATGAGCAAGGATTAAAGGAAATCCAAACAGAATCATTGGTTGCGGGTACTTATTTGCCCGCCAAAAACTTTGTCGGAAAAGTGGGAAGTACCTATACATTATTCATTGAAACTTCTGACGGTTCAATCTATCAATCTTCGCCCGAAACGATGAAATCCACTCCTGATCTTGAAAATGTGATTACTCGTTTTGAACTACAAGATAACTTTAGTAAAGGCGATGCGAGACGTGGAGGCTTTAATATTTATCTCGATTTTCAGGATCCAGCAACTGTTGGCGACAATTATCAGTGGGTTTGGAAACATTTTGAACGTGCGAATACTTGTTCAAACTGCGTATTTGGAACATATAATTTTAGATTGAATACCTGCGTAATTAGTAGTCCTCCGACCAGTTTAACGTTTAATTATCGTTGTAATGCGGATTGCTGGAATATTACTTATTCCTCCGAATTGAACGTTTTTTCGGATGCCTATCTCAATGGTCAACGAGTAACGGGGAAACAAGTTGCCAGAGTTCCATTCGATAGCACTTCAACTTATTATTTACAATTAGAACAGCGTGCCATCACTCGAAATGTGTTTAATTATTATCAAGGTCTTAAAATTCAAACCCAAAATAACGGTACTTTATTTGATGTACCCGCCGAAACTCGTTTTAGTTTTAATATTAAATCAAAGACAAATCCAGAGGAGAAAATATTGGGCATTTTCGATGTATATTCGGTAAAGAAAAAAATATTTTACATTGATAGACTAAAAGGAATTGCCTCGGATGAATCACCCGTTTATACCAATGTGATCGAAGGAAGGATTGTGGAATGCTCGCCTTTGGAAGCATCTTTGGGTTGTTTAGACAAAACCCCGTGCATTGAGGGGCGGTTCAGAACAAAAATAAAACCCGAAGGTTGGAAAGATTAAACAAAAAATGAATTTAGTGAGTTAAATTTGTATGATACTCAAGTGAAAAAATATATATTATGCAAACGATAGAAGCACAAACAGTGTTAGAACCACAAACAAAAATTAGATTTAAAACGGGCGTTTTAATTGTCAACCTCGGAACACCCGATTCTCCGAATACGCCTGATGTTCGTAAATATCTCCGTGAATTTTTGATGGATGGGCGTGTCCTCGACATTCCTGCTGCTGCCCGCTGGCCACTCGTAAATCTAATTATTTCCCCTTTTCGTGGACCAAAATCTGCTAAAATTTATAAAGAATTGTGGGAAGAAAGAGGTTCTCCTTTGAAATTTTACGGAGAAGATGCTGAAGTAATGTTGCAGGAGCGATTGGGAGATGAATACGTAGTGAAATTGGCCATGCGTTATCAATCGCCAAGTATGGATGAAGGCTTGGATTTATTCAAAAAATCAGGTTTCAAAAAGATTATTGTTGTGCCTTTATTTCCTCAATATGCCTCGGCAAGTACGGGTTCAGTATTTGAGAAGGCAATGAAAATTGTATCTACTTGGCAAGTTATTCCTGAATTGCAGTTTACAAATACTTTTTTCGACCATCCAAAATTTGTTGAGCATTTCACCCAAACGGCTCGTAAATACATGGCTGAAAACCATTTCGACCACTTTCTTTTTAGTTATCATGGCTTGCCAGAAAGACACATGAGGAAAGGTGATTGCACGGGTGAAGTATGTAAATTAGGTGCTTGCTGCGATACGCTTCATAGCATGAATCAATTGTGTTACAGAGCTCAATGTTTTGAAACTACTCGATTGATGATCAAGGAATTAGGCTTGAAGGAAGGTGAATATACGACTTCTTTTCAATCAAGATTAGGAAATGACCCATGGATAAAACCTTACACCGATGACGTAGTAAAAGATTTGGCAAAATCGGGAAAGCATAACGTTTTAGCATTTTCTCCCGCCTTTGTTTCAGATTGTTTAGAAACGACCATCGAAGTAGGAGAGGAGTACAAAGAAATGTTTGAAGAAAACGGTGGTAAGCATTGGCAACTGGTAGAAAGTTTGAATAATTCAACCATTTGGATTGATTTATTGGAAGATTTAATAATGAAGGCGTAAATTTGGGTTAGTTATTAGTTAGTAGAAATTAGTTTTTCTCAAGCTACAATTTCTTCACAAAAATGACTTTTGAGGTTAATTTTATGGAAGAAAATTATGTCAATGTAAAGACTCTTTTCCATTAACTAATAACTACTAACCAGTAACTACTCAATCATGATTTACTTAGTACTCAGTGTATTTTTTTCCGTGTTATTGCTCATAAATTTTCGACTTCACACACGTTTCGGGGTCAATACTTTCCAAGCCATCATCCTAAATTATCCTGTTTGTTTTTTAACAGGATTAATATTTTTGCCTGATAGTCAGCACTTTTCACTCAGTTTTGCTGAACCATCAACGCCTTGGGCCATGCTTTTAGGCGTGGGTTTTGTGATAACATTTCTTCTATCGGGCGCTTCTACCCAAAAAGTAGGTATAACTGCCACTTCTTTAGCCAATAATATTTCTTTGGTAATACCCGTAATCTTTAGTTTGGTAATTTTAAAATCAAGTCAAAAATTTGATGGTTGGAATTATTTAGGCTTAGCTTTGGCCATGGTGGCGGTCGTTTTAAGTACCTTAAAAAAGGAAGAAAAATCAGAAAATCAAGCAAAAAATACTGCTGATTGGTTGTTGCCAATCGTTGTATTTGTGATGTATGGTATCACAAATACAACCTTTAATTACTTGAATGCCAAATACGTAACGGCCTCTGGAAATACCATTCCGTTTACGCTTACTATTTTGGCAGGTTCGGTTATTTTTGGAGGTATTGTATTGATAATCAGAATTTTGCAAGGAAAAGAGAAGTTGAAAATGAAAAGCCTTTGGGCGGCTTTCCCCTTAGGGATTCCTAATTTTTTATCGTTTTACTTCTTATTAAAAGCCTTAGACGCTTTTCAAAATAATGGAGCATTTGTATTGCCAATTTATAACATCAGTGTGATTTTAGGTTCCGCAATTATTGCCTTAATATTCTTCCACGAAAAATTGACAAATTTGAATAAAATCGGTTTGGCATTGGCGGTTTTGGCCATTGGATTAATTTCCTATCAAGGACTTTTGTAATACGGATTGTCTTTTCCGTATTACAATTTACTCACAAATTTATTTCCCTTCACATAAAACCGATAAGGCAAATCGGCTCCTTGCGTTATTCCAATTCGAGTAGTGGTAATGATTTCGTTATCAAATATTTGTATTTTTGGAGGAATGATTTTTAAATCAGAATCCAGAATATGCCAATCGTTCATGTGTTTATGAATGCCCATGGCTTGCACCAATTTTCCAGGACCTGAACATAAATCCTTAGGTTTCATTTGGCTTAATTTTGAGTGTTTCAAACGTCTTTCCTCCATTAATTCCAAGCCTTCCGTTGGCTCTAACGCTCGAATTAACACTGCTTCCCCAACATCTTCTTGATGAGTCGAAATATTTATACAAAAGTGCATTCCGTAAATCTGATAGACATAAATGGTGCCTGCTTTGCCAAACATCGGAGCATTTCTCACACTCTTTTTTCGATAAGCGTGACAAGCTGGGTCGTCTTGCAAATAAGCCTCTGTTTCTACAATTATGCCTGCAGCTTTTCCCGCCTCACTCTCGTGAATGAAGGTATAACCCAATAAATTTTTGGCAACTGAAAGTGTATCTAAATGTAATAAATCCATCATAATTTTCTCAATTTTAAAAGTGCTGAAATGGCAATAATTACCCAAACAACATTGACAAATGCCGATGGGTAGGCTTTGTGGTAAACTGTATTAATAATGAAGAAAATACCTCCCAATAAATTGGCTAATTGATAAATTTTTGAAGAAGAAGCTATTTTACCAAACGAATTCAAAGCAAATGCTCCTACAATCAAAAATGAAGCAATCCAACCAATGGTTTCAACGAATATTTCGTACATAAATTAAGGGATAAAAAAATGTGGTACAATTACACAAACATAGGTAAACTGTGCCACGAAGACAATTTTCTAAACGTTTAATTTTGTGCCATTCACCATTTAATTATTTTGCAATTTTACGCTCGAATGACAGAAAAACAGGGGTTATTGATAAGTATAATCGATCCATTTATCGTTGAAAGCCTTAAGGTTGAATCAAAGTAGATATTAATTTTAAGTACTCTTCTTTAATATTTTTAAAATAATTATTGGACTTAG
>JBBAKY010000059.1:0-23469 GCA_040403295.1 Arcicella sp. | reverse complement strand
TCAAAAATAAAATAAGAATTATTACTTCTTTACAATTTTCGAGTGTATTCAAATACTCAAAATATCATTCACACATTAAAATTTCTTCGTCATTCGGCGGACATTCAATTTTAAAATCAATGTAAGGCACAACCATGTCCGTCAGTTTATAATTGTACCTTACAAAACTTAAAATAGCTGTTTATGAAAAAGCAAATTTCCTTATTTATTGCCCTATTATTGTTTTTTACGTCAAATCTTTACGCTCAAGAAGTTAAAAAAGATACATCTTATTGGGTTAAGAAAACTCAATTTGGCTTTACAGTCAATGAAGCAGGTATCAACAACGATTATACGGCGGGTGGGCAAAATACAATTGGACTAAACATTTTTTTTAATTCAAAAGGTGAATATGCCAAAGATAAAACTGCGTGGGTGAATGATTTACAGTTACAATACGGTTTTATTAATACTTTTGGGCAAGGAGGAAATGGACAAAAGAAAGGCATTGACCGTATTTTCTTTGATACCAAAGTGGGACATAAACTTTCAAAAACGTGGTCGTTGGTGGGGGGATTAAACCTCCAAACTCAGTTTGCTCAAGGTTATAAATACGGAGCAAATCCAGATGGTTCAAACTTATTAATTTCCAACCTCTTTGCTCCCGCTTTTTTAACTGAATATGTTGGTTTTGAATGGAAACCCAAACCATTTTTTAACGTAGTGTTCGCTCCAGGTGCTTTACGCCAAACCATTGTGGGCGATGATGCGGTTAGACTAAAAGATGTGGGTGGTAAATTATTGACTGCCTATGGCGTTCCAGTTGGTCAGTCGGTATTGAGTGAAGTAGGAATTATGCAAATTGTAGCTAATTATGATAGAGATATTGCAAAAAATGTAAATTTAAAACTGCGTTATCAAGTATTTTTTAATGCCAACAGAATTGACCATATTGATAATCGTATAGATGCAAAATTGGCAGCAAAAATCAACAAATATTTTAGCTTTACGGCTGATTTAATTGTGCTTTATTACGATAACCAAAGCCCAAATATTCAAACCGCTCATAATTTAGGTCTTGGCTTTCTTTATACGTTTTAAAATAGTAATCCTTATTTATAAACTGTTTCATCAAAACCCCAAACTAAACAAATGTTAAAAGAATTCAAAGCGTTTATCGCCCAAGGCAATGTCCTTGATTTGGCTATTGGTGTAATTATCGGTGGTGCATTTGGAAAAATTACTGCGTCGTTAGTTGGTGATATTATTATGCCAATTATTGGTATTTTCATGGGAGGCGTAGATTTCAAAAAATTAGCCGTTACGGTAGGAACTGCCAATGTAATGTATGGCAATTTTATTCAAACAGTTATTGAGTTCCTCATTATTGCATTTGTTGTGTTTATGATTATTAAAGCGGCTACTAAAGCTGGTTTAATAGAAAAAAAAGTTGAATAATTTAATTCAAACAATTGATTATCAAATAGTTTAGCCCGCAGGTTCGTAGCCTTCGGGCTTTTTTTATTTGGACAAATGTTATTCATCCCTACGCCAATAATTCTCTTAAGTAATCTATCATAACGATGTGGTTGCAAAACAAAAATCCCCGCCATCGGCAGGGACTTTATGAATTAACCTTTTCTAAAAATTCACACAAGTTGTGTAAATGTCTTTTTCATCAAAAAATCGGTTTGAGCATCATCACCTAAGTGGAAAATATGCGTTCCAAATACCTCAAAACCCCATTTTTGATAAAATTTAATTGCCTTGGGATTGTGTTCCCACACGCCCAGCCAAAGGCTTTCATAATTATTTTCAAGCGCTACCTCAATACATTTTTGCATTAATTCTGCACCGTATTTCTGTCCGTGATAAATCTTGCTGATATAAATTCTTTCTATTTCCAAAGACATCATATCAGGATTTTCTACTAAGTTAACCCGCATTTTTGCGTATCCAATTATTTCATTCTCCAATTCAACGAGCAAAAATATCGTTTTGGGAGTCTGGAATTCATCTGAAATTTGCTTTTTATTGAATTTTTCTTCCAGATATTTCTTTAAATTTTCGGGCGTATTTTGATCCCCATACGTTTCAATAAAAGTTTTCGCCCCAATTGTTTGAAGCAGGTCAGTATCCTCAATGGTGGCCTTTCTTATTTGTAGGTTTTGTCTCATATTACCACAAAAAAATGAATTTATAATTATAATAAAAAATACTTAATTTGCATGAATTAATACTAAAATCACATTAAATGGAATTTCGACAATTACAATATTTCTTAGGCGTTGCTTCTGAATTACATTTTTCGAGAGCCGCCGAAAAATTATTTATTGCACAACCCGCATTGAGTAGGCAAATTCAGCAATTAGAAGAGAATTTGGGGGTTCTACTTTTTGAAAGAGATAAACGAAATGTAAAATTGACTCCAGCGGGTGAATATTTACAGGGAGAAGCGACTCAATTACTTTCGCAAGTAGAGCATATCACTAAAAGGACGCAATTAATCCACAAAGGGGAAGAAGGGGAAATTAAAATTGGACATCCTGGCTCGGCCATTTATTCCGTAATTCCGCCAATTTTAACAAATTTACGATTACATTTTCCTCAGATTAAAGCAAAATTATCCGAGGTTTTAGAAGATGATTTATTCGGAAATTTAAAAAATTATCAATTAGATGTAGGTTTCATTAGAGAGCCTTTTGCCCATAAAAATATCGTATCAAAGGTAATTTTTGAAGAATCTTTTGCCTTAGTTTTACCCGAAAATCATTGGATTTCGCAAGAAAATTTTACCAGTTTAGCCCAAGTGAAATACGAACCATTTGTGTTACCTCCACGCTATGCGGGTTCTGCCTACTACGATTTGCTGATACGGATGTGTGAACATGAAGGTTTTACGCCCAATATATCGCATGAATCAAATTTTGGTGCTACTATTTTACGTTTGGTTGAGCATAATTTGGGTGTTTCTTTAATGCCCATTTCGTATAAATTCAGTTCGGCAATGCGGGTAAAATTCATTGAATTAACCGATATTCCAGAGCGAACGCATCTTTCGATAGCTTGGCGAAAAAATGATACAAATCCTGTGCTACTCAATTTTCTAAAAGCAGCAGAATCGGTGGTATTTGACACAGAATTACATTGAAATTTTAAAAAAATTGGTGAAACGCTATACAGAACTCCGTGAAACTTTGTGATACGAATTGACCTAAAACCCAACAAAACCAATTATCTTTGAATAAATTTAAAACCGTCTGAAAACATCATGGAAGCAATATTTGAGCATCCTCTTCAAGGGAAAATAGAAATAGCTTTGGATAAAATTCGTCCATATTTGATAGCGGATGGAGGAAACGTGCGTGTCCTTGAAATTACGAAGGAAAACACTTTACGTTTGGAATTAGTGGGTGCGTGTGGCTCTTGTTCAATGTCGGCAATGACTTTCAAGGGTGGTATTGAGGATACAATTCGCCGTGAGGTTCCAGAGATTTTGAAGGTTGAAGCTACTAATGTCAATTGATAACGAATAATAATTTTAATGAAAATAGGCATATTTTTTGGCGGTCCCGCCCGTGAACGTGAAATTAGTTTTGCAGGTGGCAAAACCGCAATGGAGAACATCGATAAGTCTCTTTTTGAACCTATTCCAGTATTTGTAGACGGCTGTGGGAACTTCATTTTACTAAATCCCGAATTGGTGTACGCTGTTTCCATTCGAGATTTTTATCCTCCCAGATCTTATCAAGGTGATTACCGTATTTATTCAGAATCGTTAGGGCAAATGTCTGACGATGAATTACTTACGATGATTTCAACGATTGGTACAAAGATTTCTCCCGACAAATTTTCTGAACACTTTAAGTTTGCTTTTATTGCCATGCACGGGCCATCCTGTGAAGATGGCAGTATTCAAGGACTTTTGGAATGGTACGGAATTCCGTATTCGGGCCCAAGTTTGATGGGTTCGTCGATTGGGATTGATAAAATTGCGCAGAATGACTTAATAAAACTTGCCGTTGGTTTGGATAAAAAAACAACCACTTTGACTCGTGCTTATTTTGAAGCCAATGATTCGGTGAAAGTTTTTGAAGAAATAAAAGAAAAAGTTGGATTGCCGTTTGTCGTAAAAGCACCCCATCAGGGTTCTTCGATTGGCGTTTCTTTTGTGAAAAAAGATTCGGTTGAAGATTTTGAAAAGGCCGTTAAACAATGTCTTTTTATTAGAGAAGTATCTGAAAATGAATGGAATAGCGTTGATAAACATGAATTTGTGCAACGCATGGCAAATCTTGATGAAGGGATTGGCTTGCCCGTTTCAATGAATAATGAGGTGATTTATCATCCATCGGAATTATTAGAAAAATTAGATAAAAGTCTTGACGAAGCGCATAAAGTTATCCAATTAATTTCCATGAATTCGGAAGATGCTGTCTTGATTGAGGGCTTTGTGAAAGGACAGGAATTTAGTTGTGGTGTTATTCAAACACCTGATTGTGAGTCAGTTGCGCTCCCTCCTACCGAAATTATTGCCAATGTAGAAGTATTTGATTTTAAAGCAAAATATCAATCTTCGGCTACTCGCAAGAAAATTCCGGTGGATACTTCTTTGGAAAATAATCAGCAGATTCAACACGATGTAAAAGCCACTTTTGATGCCTTGAAATTTGGGGTTTGTACTCGCATTGACGGATTTTTAACGCCCGATGGACGAGTGATTTTGCATGACCCAAATACAATTCCAGGCATGTCTCCTACTTCGCTAATTTTCAAGCAAATGGCTGAAATTGGCATGAATGTAACGGATGCCATTACATATTTTATTCGCCAGTCTATCCGTGAGCGTATTCGGGCGAGCAAGAATACGTTTAAGTTTCAAAAACTGTTAGATAAATTGGATTTGGCCATTACAAAGCGTGTGGCAGAGTTGCCAAACCGCAAAAAAGTAGCAGTCATTTTTGGCGGATATTTACTTGAAAATCAAGAAGACAGTTTTGTAAAGGCTCGCAAGGCTTTTGGGAAATTGGCAGCTTCAACGGAGTATTTACCCATTCCCATTTTTGTTACGTTGGATGGTCAATATCATCAATTACCCATCAATTTGATGTTCAAGGAATTTGCGGAGGATATTGTGAAATTATTGGACGGTGAGGTGCATCCTTTAATCGTTTCAACTCGCAAAAATGCCGAATCAATTACACTTCATTTTACGGGAAAACTCATGGAAAATGTGAAAGTGATAGAATCGCTGGAAGGATTTGATTTTGGGGTGAATTGTGGGGAGGACTTAGTGGTTGATTTGAATTTGTTGGAAAATATCATATAATTTCCTCAAAATTAAAAATATACTTTCGAGATTTATCATTGTCTGAGTAATTTACACAAATGAATAAAGTGAAAACTCAGCAGTTCGAGTTATGGTGAATAGGTAGGAGTAGGACCGTTTTGTAAACTGTCCTACTTATTCTGTTCATTTCTATTACTTTAAACCAAGAATCGCAGCAAAATATTTGTATTATCCTTCAAACCTTATATCTAATCTTTCACTTTTTAAAAAGTACAATCGGTACAGTTTCCGTAATATTACTTTTATTCAAGGCTCTATCCATGATTTGTACCGTAAATTTTACCGTATCAGATTTACCAGTGAGGCCTGGAATTTTATCAAAATTTGAATAGCCAAAACTGGTAGAATAATCAATTACGCCTTCAATTGCCCCCGCTTTTGTACCTTGTTTAAATCGAAAACCCTTCAAATTTCCTCCAATTTTTTCGGCTGGATTACTCTTTGTGAATTTGCCATTTTTTGCCACAAAAATATTTACATCAATGGTTTTGACACTATCGCCCGTTTTTCTTACAAGAGCCTGATAATCGGCTTCTGAAAAGCCTAAATCGCCATCACCATCTTTAAAATCTATGGAAATTACGACAGAATCTCGCTTGGAGATATTACCCAAAATATCGGGCGAAGAGGTGGTAATAACTTGGATATTATGGAAACCGATTTCAGGGACAAAACTATAGTTTGGTTCTCCCACGCATGAAGAAACCAGAAAAGAAACAAAGGCGATAAGTAAAATCTTATTTTTCATAAACATTAAACGAAACTGGAAGATAGGTTGTTGTTTTAAACACCCGTAAAGTTAATGATTTGGCGTAATTTTGTACCAATATTTTCAAAATCTTCATGCAACAAGCACAAATACTCAAACAAAAAGTTTTACAATTAACGCCCGAAGAATTTGATTCTTTGGCTTTGGAAATTTTTAGATACCAGGCTGGTAATAATTTAGTTTATAAAAGATACGTAGAATGCCTTCATATTCAAGTAGATTCAATCAATTCAATTGAACAAATTCCATTTTTACCGATTGAATTTTTCAAAACTCAAACCGTAATTACGGGCGAAGATAGGACTCTAATTACTTTTGAAAGTAGCGGCACAACGGGACAAAATACTTCACAACATCACGTACAAGACCCTGATTTTTATGTGGAAATTGCGGAACAAATTTTTGAGAAATTTTACGGAAAATTAGCTGATTTTCAAATACTTGCCTTGCTTCCCTCCTATCTCGAACGGACAAATTCTTCCTTAGTTTACATGGTTGAGCATTTTATCAAAAAAAGCGGTTCAGCAAATTCTGGATTTTATTTAGATGATTATGAGGCATTAGCAAAAGCGTTGAAAGGAGACAGGAAACAGGAGACAGAAGGAAAGGGGAAAATCTCAATCCCTAAAACCCTCCTCATCGGCGTAACCTTCGGTTTGTTAGATTTTGCAGAATCAGGAACGGCAGGCGCTCCTGTTGATTTATCATTCTTGCAAGACATTGATAATCTAATCGTAATGGAAACTGGTGGCATGAAAGGGCGCCGAAAAGAATTGCTTCGAGAGGAAGTACACGAGATTCTAACGAGTGCATTTCACGTAGAAAATATTCATTCGGAATACGGCATGACCGAACTACTTTCGCAAGGATATTCTAAGGGCGAAGGGATTTTTGAATTACCTGTTTCTATGAAAATAATGTTGAGAGATGTCAACGACCCATTTCATTATATTTCTAATTCACGTTCTGGGGGCATCAACGTCATTGACCTCGCCAACGTGGATTCTTGTTCTTTTATTGAAACGAAGGATTTGGGAAGTTGGATAACTGAGAATATAGAACAGAGTTCAGAGAAAAATGATGAAAATAAATCGTCAAATTGTCAGCAATTTCGAATATTGGGAAGATTTGACAATTCGGATATTCGGGGTTGTAATTTAATGATTCAATAAAAAATGCTTCTGAAAATAAATTCAGAAGCATTTTTTTATATTCTCTAATCTCTATAAAACCTATTTCGCATAATTCACCGCTCTCATTTCACGAATTACGGTTACTTTTATTTGTCCTGGGTACTGCATTTCTTTCTCAATTTTCTGAGAAATATCGAATGATAATGAACTTGCTTTTTCATCCGAAACGTTCTCGGCATCCACCAAAACCCGTAATTCACGACCCGCTTGGATGGCATAACATTTCTGAACACCTTGAAAACTTACCGCCAATTCTTCTAACTCCTTCAAACGTCTCATGTAAGATTCCATCATTTCACGTCTCGCTCCTGGGCGTGAACCCGAAATAGCATCGCAAACCTGAATAATTGGGGAAATCATCGATGTCATTTCTATCTCATCGTGGTGAGCGCCAATGGCGTTGCAAATCTCAGCATTTTCTTTATATTTTTCTGCCAATTGCATCCCCAAAATTGCATGGGGCAATTCTGCTTCTTCGTGCCAAACTTTCCCAATATCATGGAGTAAGCCAGCCCGTTTCGCCGCTTTGGCATTTAGTCCCAATTCAGCCGCCATCGTAGCACAAAGTTTTGCTACTTCACGTGAATGTTGCAAAAGATTTTGTCCGTAAGAAGAACGGAAACGCATACGACCAACCATTTTAATCAACTCTGGATGCAGTCCGTGAATGCCTAAATCAATTACCGTTCTCTCGCCAATTTCAATGATTTCATCATCAATATTTTTCTTCGTTTTTGCTACAACTTCCTCAATACGAGCAGGGTGAATACGTCCATCTTGCACCAAACGGTGGAGCGATAAACGAGCAATTTCACGACGAACAGGATCGAAACCAGAAATAATAATCGCTTCAGGTGTATCATCTACGATAAATTCAACGCCCGTTGCAGCTTCCAAAGCACGAATATTACGACCTTCACGACCAATAATTTTACCTTTCACATCGTCCGATTCGATGTTGAAAACCGACACACAGTTTTCAATGGCATTCTCAGCAGCAGTTCTTTGAATCGTTTCAATAACTACTTTTTTAGCTTCCTTAGTTGCCGTTAATTTTGCTTCTTCGATAGCCGTTTTTATCATGGATGATGCCTTTGTTTCAGCTTCGGCCGTCATGGCTTGTATCAATTGTTGACGAGCTTCAATGGCAGTTAAACCCGCAATTTTCTCTAATTGAGCCACTTGCGAGGCAAACATTTCGTCGGCTTCGGCTTGTTTTTTCTCGGCTTCTTCGGTTTTTCTTCTTAGGTTTTCTTCTTTTGAAGTCAGGGATTGACGTTGAGACATTACGTCCATTTCCATCTTTTTTACTTGCTCAACCGATTGTTTGGCTTGATCCATAGACTTTTTAGCCTCATCCATCGACTGTTGAATCTGACGTTCACGTTCTTTCAATTTTTGTTCATTTTGAACTAAAATTTGTTTCTTTCTATTCGAATCATCTTCAAATTCTGAACGTAGTTTCAAGAATTTTTCTTTGGCTTCCAAGACTCTATCTTTCTTAATATTTTCCGCTTGAAGTTCAGCAGTTTTGACAATATCGGCAGCTTTGGCAGTTGCTTCGTCTTCTATTTTTTTAGTTTCTTTGGCAAATATGGCTTTACCTACGAACAGCCCTGCTATCAGGGAAACCACTGCGGCAATGATGGGATATAGCATTTCTAATATCGTTTTAGTTGATTTTACATCCATTCAGAAATTATTGTTACATAGAATTTCGATGGATTTTTATGCAAAATCGAGTGAAAAATGGGACTAAAACAGACAGATGCCGATTGAAAAGAAGGTTCTTAATTAGAAGTTTTTATTATTTGAAATATTAATGATTTGAATTTTAAACAGCTTATAATCATGTATTTAATAAACAAAAATGAGCTTATTTTTATTCAAATGTCTCAATAAAATTCAAAATTAAGCAAAACGAAATCATTGGTTTTACTCAATACTTTCTTTAATATAAGAGTAATCGTTTAAAGAGATAATACAAAATTTTAAATTATTTTAAGTAAGGATATTAAATTTAAAAATGATGTATAATAACGATTAAATTATTGGTATGACGAATTTAGAATTGCGTTTCTATAACTGAATCTACTATTTTTTCTAATCCCGTGAGTTTCTCAGATACGGAATCTTGGAAATCCTCATAAAGTAAATCAGATTTTAGATTACTCATTACATAGTCTAATGCAGCTAATGCCAGAAGTCTTTGTGTACTTTTAATACCGTTTTTCTGTTGATAATGTTGCATTTTATCATTAATCAAATTAGCAGCTTTACGAACAACTTCCTCATCCAATTCTGTCGCAGGATAGAGTGTAAAATACTCAGTCCCAACCATGACATTGCAAACGATTTTCTTGTCCATTTCTTTAAGTTTTAAAGTTAAAGAGTTAGAGGAGTTAAAGAGTTAAGAAAGTAGCATTTAACTATTGAACTGTTTAACTATTGAACTCTAAAACTCTAATTGCTAAGTTGAGTAATACACTTTTCTATTTCTAAAATATATTCGTCAATTTTTTCTTTCAATTCGGCAGGGTTGCCTGTACTTTTTAGATTGTTTACTGCAATCTTAGTGAATTTATCTGATTTTTTAAAATTTTTTATCTGTTGGTTTAAATTTTTCTGTAACTCTTGAGATTCATGCAATTCGTTCCTCAATTTTTCATTTTCATTTTTAACCTCGATTAGCTGTTTTTTCACTTCAATATAATCTTTCAAAAGCCCCTTGAGTTTCATCTCTAAGGAACTAAATCGAGTGAGTATTTGGGATTCAGCCATTTCAGTTTGGTTCTAAGTTCTTGGTTCTAAAGTTCATCGTATTTCTCTCAAAATCGTTAATTCATAAAATAAATTGAACGAAGAACCCTTAACACAGCACTAAGAATACAGAATCAATAACAAATTTGGCAAAAAAAAATGACATTTCACCCTTATAATTTGTATTTATCTCTGATTTTCAATGGAATAATAGTCTTTCGCTCAACAATCACAACACTTGCCGTATATAAAAGCAACAGAATGATGTGATAAGGAATTGATAACCAGAGATTATCAAACCTAATTTGCATAACCAGACAAATCAATAATCCTGCCGAGATTATATATCCAAAAGCCGATGCAATTTTGTAGGGTACAGGATAATAACGTTGTCCAAGCAAGTAACATAGTGCTGTCATCGAGAAACAAGAAATCAAAAAAGCGATTGCACAACCCATGTACCCAATACGTGGAATGAGAATGATATTGGCAATAATCGTAATCCCTAAACCGATGAATGTAATGAGTGTGCCAAAATAAGTTTTGTTATTCAGTTTGAACCAAACAGACATATTATAATAAACGCCCAAGAACAAATTGGCTAATAACAACACAGGCACCACCATGATTCCTTCCCAATAAATTTTTTGACGAAGAAAAAGAACTTTCAGCCAATCGAGATTTAAACTTACGCCCAACCAGATAAAAATACAGGTTATTAAAAACCACTTGGTGACCTCCGCTAAAGTTTCTGGCGAGTTTTTATCGCCCGTTTTTGAAAGGAAAAAAGGTTCGGCGGCGTATCTAAATGCTTGGGTTGCCAAGGACATAAAAATAGAAAGTTTATAAACACTTCCGTATATTCCCAATGCTTCTTGAGAAGTACGATTTGGGTAAAATCCTTCGGGAAGAAATTTTTCTAATAGCAACCTGTCAAAAACCAAATTATAGGTACTTGCTACCACCATAATCATAATTGGGTAGGCATAAATCCAGAGTTTTTTAAATTCTTCTCTATCGAATTGAAACTTGAAATCTCTGAATTCGGGACGGAGAAAATAGAAAAATGTAGCATTGGCGATGAGATTTGCCAAGAAAATATAACCCGCTCCAATCTTGGGATTATACAATTTTTGAGCCATTGGTTGCAATGAAATCAGATAGTTTCCTTCGGCTATTTTCTTTAATACCAACAAAAAGAAAACATTCAGAAAAACATTGATTAAAATATTGATAATCTTGGCTTTAACGAAACGTGTAGTCTTTTTTTCTAATCTTAAACGGGCAAAAGGAATAGCAGTTACGGCATCAATGGCAATAATGAGTGCCAGCCAAATCAAGAAAGTTTCTTTGCCTGCATAACCCAAATAGTCAATGATTGGCGAGGCAAAAATAATGAGAATTCCAGAAAAGAAAATGCTACTAATAATGATAGCGGATTGAATAATATTGTAATATTTTGTTTTATCCTCAGGAGCAAAACGGAAAAAAGCCGTTTCCATTCCATAAGTATAAACAATATTGGCAATGGCTACGTAACCATATAATTTGACGTTAATTCCCATTTCGGCAGGCATAAAGGCAGCCGTATGAATAAAGACCAAAAGGAAATTCAGCGAACGACCAAGAATTGTACTAATACCGTAAGAGGCAGTTTCGCCCGCTAATTTTTTGAGAACACTCATTGAATGGTTTTTCGGTGGGTAAATTTTCTACGAAGTTATTAAAAAAATGTAGCTTTTTGAATTCCTTATTTTTTCACTCAATGTTCCTTAACTTTACAACCTATTAAAATTCAATTATGCGTTTTCAAGATATTCCCGGTCTGGGAAGTATAAAAAATACCCTCATTCACTCCGTTGAGACAAATCACGTGGCTCATGCTCAGTTGTTTCATGGAGGAGTGGGCAGTGCAAATTTGGCATTGGCGTGGGCGTATGCAACTTACATAAATTGTGAGGACAGAAATGCCGTCAGCTCCGATACCAATAGCGGGCTTTTGGGTGATGCTTGTGGGCGTTGTGCTTCTTGTGTGAAAATGGCAAAAATGGTTCATCCCGACATTCACCACATTTTCCCAACGCCAAGTGCCAAAGAAACTATCTTAGAATTGTTGCCAACGTGGCGCAAATTCTTGATAGAGAGTCCGTACAGAAGTTTGACCGATTGGTTGGAATTTACGGGCGTAACGGGCAACAAACAAGGAATTATTCCGATTAAAGAGGCGCACAATATCATCGAAAAAATTTCTTTGAAAGCTTTTGAAGCGGAGTATAAAATTTTGATAATTTGGCAACCCGAATTGATGAATATTGAATCGGCCAATTCGTTACTCAAATTACTGGAAGAACCGCCCGCTAAAACGCTATTCATTCTGGCATGCAATGACACCAATCGCTTATTAACGACCATCCTTTCCAGAACCCAACGCATTGTTATTCCTGCCTTTACGGATGAAGAAACGATTGGTTATCTTATCAAAAAAGAGGGAATTACTCACGAAAGAGCCAAACAAGTTGCTTATCTTTCAGAAGGAAATTTGTCGAAAGCCGTTGAATTGGTGAATTATGAGGGAGAAAGTAAACATCAATGGTTTGCCACTTGGATGCGCTCAGCTTATAAACCAGACATTGCCACTTTAGTAAAAACAGCAGATGAATTTGACGCTTTTCCGAAAGAATACCAAAAAGGAATGATGGAATATGGACTCAATATTTTCAGAGATTTATTACTCTGGAAAAACGGCGCAGAGTCATTGGTCAGATTGGAAGGCGAAGAATTGACCTTTGTTCAGAATTTTTCAAAAGCCGTAAAATCGGGAGCTATTGAATTGATTGTAAATGAGTTAAGTCAAACCCATTATTATTTAGAACGCAACGGAAGAGCAAAAATCTTACATCTGGACTTGTCGCTGACCATTGCACGATTGTTTAAGAAATAAGGTATATTTGTTAAAAAATAAAAATTTAACGTCATGAGCAAGAAGGAGTTAATCAAACAGACAATTAAACAATTAGAGAAATTGCCTCCTGAAAAAATAGAAGAAGTTTATGATTACGCCGAATTCATTTCTAAAAGATTTGAAGAATCGTCACTTATAAAAGGGCTGACTGCCATAAATACAACATCTAAATCCTTTGCCTTTTTAAATGAAGAAGAAGATTTATATTCAATTGAAGATTTGAAAGAAAAATTTTAATGAAAAAAGGAGATATAATTTTACTACCATTTCCATTTACTGACCTCTCAGGAAATAAAACCAGACCTGCATTGGTATTGATTTCTAACTCATTGGATGTCACCGTAGCCTTTATTACTACTCAAATAGATTGGCAAGAATCAAATGATTTAATGTTATCCGCAAATTCAACTAATGGATTGAAAAGAAATTCATTGGTTCGATTATCTAAATTAGCAACGATTGATTCAGGGTTAGTTTTGGGAAAATTAGGAGAAGTATCAAAAAATGAACTTCATGAAATTGATAAAAATTTAATCATAATTTTACAAATAAATATTTAGATTTTATGTCTTGACAAAATCAAGACATTTTTATTATGTCAGTAAATAATCTTATCAAATTAGGAACAAGAGGTTCAAAATTAGCCCTTTGGCAAGCAGAATATATCAGAGAAACCTTAGAAAAAGGCGGTCTGCAAGTAGAAATCGTAATTATTAACACCAAAGGCGACCAAATTCTCGACCGTTCGTTGTCGAAGATTGGTTCAAAGGGCGTTTTTACGGAGGAATTAGAAGAACAATTACGTTCGGGACAAATTGATATTGCCCAACATTCTGCCAAAGATTTACAATCAGAATTATCGGATGATTTAGAATTAATTGCTTTTACTGAACGTGAAAAAGTGAACGATGTCTTGGTAAGTTACAATAAAAGTCTGAGATTAGATAGTGAAAAACCTTTTGTTGTCGGTACTTCTTCGACCCGCAGAATAGCGATGCTAAAACATTTTTACCCTCATATTCAGACCGTTGATATGCGTGGAAATCTTCAAACTCGCATGGCAAAACTCGAAAGTGGCGTGTGCGATGCCATCATCCTTGCGTATGCGGGGGTGCATCGGATGGGTTATGAAGAACACATTGCCGAGATGATTTCTACAGAAAAATTTACGCCCGCCGTTGGACAAGGTTCAGTAGCTTTGGAATGTGCAGTTAGTTTAGATTCAGCGAAAAAAGCTAAAATTAGAGAACTCTGTAATCATGCTGAAACCGAACAGCAATTATTGGCAGAACGTGCCTTTTTGAGACGTTTGCAGGGTGGTTGTAGTATTCCTGTTTTTGGACTTTCTCAAAAATCAGGATCAATTACGGGTGGAATAATTAGTTTGGATGGTACCGAAATTTTGAAGGAAACTATCAAGGGTAATAATCCTTTAGAAATGGGCAAAGCATTGGCCGAGAAGATTTTGAGCTTGGGAGGCGATAAAATTTTGAAAGAAATTAAAGCTAATTTATAAGCATGAACAAAGAAGAAATTTTCAAAAAACTCCGTATTAGTGGCAACAAAAAAATGCTGATTGTCAATGCCCCAAATGAATATCTTGAAATATTCTCAGGGATTGAGTTGGATACCGAATCAAACGGAGAAGGGATTTATGATTTTGTGCAAGTATTTGGTTATCAACAAGATGAATTAGAAAAACTGGTTCAATTAGTTGGAAAATCGGGCAAATATGATTGCTCATTTTGGGCTTGTTATCCGAAAGGAACGGGTAAAATAAAGAGTAATATCAAACGTAAAACCGTTTGGACTACATTTGAATTAGTTGGTTTGCAAGCAGTATCTCAAATAGCAATTAATGAAACTTGGAGTGCATTAAGAGGGCGACCTGATGAAAAATTTGGGAAATAATTATTTTGCAATAGAATAATCACTAAATTTATCAAAAAAATTATACAAACCACATTATGGCACTAAACATCCCCCAACAATCTAATATGCCAAGTTCGGCAGATGCAAACGCAGGTTTTTCTTCAGTTCTTGATAAAATTAAAGGACTTTTTGCCAGTCCATTAACGGCCACAATCGTAGTGTTGGCTTTTGTAGTGGGCTACTTTTTTGAATGGTGGACGGTGGCCATAGCGGCATTTATTGGCGGAGCAATTTTTGGAAAAACCAGTGGCGAAACTTTTGCCAAAGGAATGGCTGCTGTTGCAACACTTTGGCTATTAATGGTTTGGTATCATCACTTTTCAACCCAAGGAATTTTGTCAAATAAAATCGCTCAAATTCTTCCCGTTGGTGGAAATGTAGGCGTATTGATTGCAGTGACCGTTTTTATCGGTGGGCTCGTTGGTGGTTGGGGAGCAATGAGTGGATTTTTAGTCCGTAATTTATTTCGAAAATAGAGATTAGAGGTTAGAAAAAAATGTTTAATTACGAATCTTACTCAATTATCTTTACCCTTGATTTTGTTATAGAAATCAAGGGTATTTTTTTAACGCAACAACCTTATGGATTTTGAATTAAATAAGTCATCCAGTTTTAATCGGTAATTGTCTAAAATCATCAAATTATAAACTCACAACTTATAATTCATAACTTCTTATCATGCCATTTGAAATTGAAAGAAAATATTTAGTAAAACATGACCTTTGGGAGGCGCTTGCGAAACCTCGAGGTGAATATTACCGACAAGGTTATATCGTTAATGAAATAGCCAAAACGGTGCGTGTGCGAGCAACTGAAAGTCATGGATTTATTACGATTAAAGGTAAAACCGATAATCCTGCCATTAAGCCAGAATTTGAATATAAAATTCCAATAGCTGAAGCGATAGAATTATTGAATAGTTTTACGGAAAATAATATTGAAAAAACACGCTACAAAATTGATTATCAAGGGAAAACGTGGGAAATTGATATCTTTTATGGTGATAATGAAGGTTTAATTGTAGCAGAAATTGAGTTGAATTCGATAGAAGAATCTTTCCAAATTCCTGCGTGGATTGACTATGAAGTTACCCATGAAAGCAAGTATTTTAATGCTAATTTATCGAAAAATCCTTTTAAATATTGGTAAAAAACAGTACAGATTTCAGTCTGTTAATCATCCAAACAGGTTAAAACCTGTGTTATGAATTCAATATGACAAATTTAGATAACATAGATTTACAGATTTTAAAGTTTCTTCAAGACGATGCTTTGATGACTAATAAAGATATTGCTTCACGCTTGAACATGACGACTACGCCCATACATGAGCGAATTAAGCGACTTGAACGGGATGGCGTTATCGAAAAATATACGGCAATTCTCAATAAATCAAAATTAGGAAAAAGCTTAGTTGTTTTGGTAGATGTAACGTTGAAAGAACACGCTGCAGTATTTCTGGAACAATTCGAGAAGGATGTTTTATTGTTGCCCGAAGTGGTGGAATGTTACTGTATTTCGGGAGGTTCTGATTTTTTATTGAAAGTTCTAATGAAAGATATGGATGAATACCGTCATTTTATTCTCCATAAATTAGCCACACTTCCCAACATCGGCAATGCCCAAAGTCGTTTTGTGGTGAATGAGATTAAGAGTCAAACGCCCGTGCCAATTTCTCTGTAAGCAGAAATGGAGAAAAGGAAAAAAGGAAAAAAGAAGAATGGAGAAAGAGGTGTAAATCTTTCCTTTCTCCATTCCTCCTTTTTCCTTTTCTTCTCCCTATTTCACCATCGGTGGGTCGGCTTTTTTTCCTCCGAAAATCGAAATATTTACGTACCGTCTTGGAGCTAAACGAAAGTCAATCAACAACTTATCTAAATCTGCTAATGAGCGGTTAATATTTGAATAAAGCGAATCATCTTTCAATAATTTACCCATCGAACCTTGCCCCGCTTCAATTCCCAACATAATTCTGTGTAACCCTTCCAACGAACGTTGGGTAGTTGCCACGGCCTGACTGATTTTCAAAGCGTTCAAAGAATCTGCAATCGAGGTAAATTTACCAATTAGTGGCTTCAAACTTCTTTCGGTTTCGATTAAATTGCCTGAAAGCGCTTTCATATTGGCAGTAATTCCCGCAAGGCTTGCTCTATTTTCAGTAATAGTAGTTCCCAAAGTACCCCCCAAAGTTGAAATGGTCTTGTCAGTATTGCTTACCAAACCATTGACTGATTTACCCGTTGCTTCAAAACTCTTGGTAACAACTCTTAGTGAAAGAGTCAAAGAATCTAAATTATGCAACAATGGTAAAGCTTGTTCTTTAATCAAATCAGAGATTCCTGTTTCTCTCCCTGCTAAAATTAACCCTTCGTTCTCAATCACTTTATTTGCTTTTCCCATTTGTAATCGGATAAGTTTTCCTCCTAATAATCCATCAGCTGATAAAATGGCTTTGGTATCAATTGGTAAAGGCAAATCTTTGCGAATCACAAGCGTAACTTTTACTTTATTACCAGCAATGAGTTCGACTGCTTTCACTTGCCCAACTTTCATACCACTTACTGATACTTGGTTAGCAGAAGTCAGACCTTCTACATTGTCATAAATCACGACATATTTATTTTGAGAAGAGAAGAAATCCTTTCCTTTCAGAAAGTTAAATCCTAAGTACAAAATTACAAATGATACAAGGGCAAGAATACCCACTTTAGTTTCTTTAGAGATGGACATATTATTTAATTAACAATTGACAATTAATAACTAACAAATAAGAACCATCTTATCAATTGTCAATTATCAATTATTAACTGATGTTAGTTTTCAATTTCTTCTTTATACAATTTAAAAGCCTTAAAAATGGCTTGGGCAACTTCCTCTTTTCCTTCTTCCGAGGCTAAATATTTTTCTTCGGCTCCATTGGTTAAAAAACCAGTTTCAATCAAAACACTGGGCATAGCAGTTTCCCAAAGGACTAAAAAACCCGCCTGTTTTACGCCGTAGCTCGTTCTATTCGTTTGTTTTTTGAATTGTCTTTCTACTTTCTGAGCAAATTTTATGCTGTTCATCATAAAAGCATTCTGATAATTTGCCATCATAATGTGTGCTAAAGGTGAATTTGGATTAAACCCGTTATAGGTTTTCTGATAATCCTTCTCTTGTAAAATTACGGAGTTCTCTCGTTTAGCGACATTTAGATTCTCATTCGTTTTATGTAACCCCATCGTATAGGTTTCCGTTCCAGCAAATTTGGAAGACGGGTGAGAATTACAATGAATCGACATAAATAAATCCGCTTTATTTCGATTGGCAAGGGCAGAACGTTCGTTGAGCGTTGGATAAACGTCCTTTTTACGAGTATAAATCACTTTGACATCGGGAAATTCATCGCTAATTTTTTGACCTAATGCCAACACAATTTTCAAGGCAATTTTTGACTCGTTATTATTTGCCCCGTGACAACCAGGGTCTTTACCCCCGTGTCCAGCATCTAAAACAACCGTTTTGAGCCGTGTTTTAACGGAAGTCAATGGACTATCATCAATCGAACTGTTGCTCGAATCTTGAAAGGATTTGAAACCTCCGAATCCACAAAAAATAGTAGCTAATATGAGCGCTTTAACAAACTTTAACATTATTTTCAATCGGGTACGTTATCTTAAATAAGGAATGGGTTAATTTTGTAGTGAAAACATCACAAAGATAAAATTTTAATACTTCTGAAAAAAGCACTTCACATATTCAGTATCGTAATAAGCTTGTTTTTAGGGCTTTTTGTAATAAATAATATTCAAGCACAGCGTATTATTGGCGGCGAAGTTATTAACAATCCTAAAAACCTAAGAACCAATATTACTAAAAATGATACCATCAGAGCCGATCGCCTTATAAAAGCTACGCCTGACTCTTTAAAAAAGAATAACGATTTACAAACCACTGTAGTCTATTCTGCTACTGATTCTACCATTATGGATACCCAGAATCAAGTGGTTTATTTATATGGTGATGCAAAAGTAACCTACGGGGACGTTGTCCTGCAAGCTGACTTCATCCAATTAAATTGGGATAAAAATGAAGTTTTTGCTAAAGGTACGAAAGATACTGCTACGAATAAGACCATTGGCAAACCTGTTTTCAAACAAGGCGGCGAACCCTACGATGCCGATGAGATTAAATATAATTTCAAATCCCGAAAGGCCATTATTAAAGGCTTAATCACCAAGCAAGGCGATGCGTATGTACAAGGCACGAGCGTAAAAAAGGACAATGAAGACAATCTCTACATCCGAAATGCCATTTATACGACCTGTAATTTAGAACATCCGCATTACAATATCCGAGCTTCGAGGATTAAAATGGTGGGAAAAAAGGAAATTGTTTCGGGCCCTTTCAGGTTTGAACTCAATGAAATTCCTTTGCCCATTGGTTTACCCTTTGGTTTCTTTCCCTACAAACCTCCGCAAGAAAACGGAACGTCGGGAATTGTGATGCCAACGTATGGCGATGAACCGCTTGGACGTGGTTTTTACTTACGTGATGGCGGATATTATTTTGCCATTAGTGAAAACATTGGCTTGAAATTGACGGGTGAAATCTACTCGAAAGGCAGTTTTGGATTAACCGCCAATTCACAATATATCAAGCGTTATCGTTACGGAGGAGCTTTCAATTTGACTTTCAGAAATAGTAATGATGGAAAAGAATTTAACCGCCAAACTCGTAACGATTTTGGAATTCAGTGGTCGCATTCACCCCAAAGTCGAGGAAATTCGAGTTTTTCAGCATCGGTAAACGTTCAAAGTAATTCAAATGCTCAGTTCAATAGCGTTACTTCGAACAGCTATATTTCAACTGCTTTAAATTCGTCTGTTCAATATTCAAGAAATTTTGGACAAACCATTCGTACCAGTTTGAGTTTGCAGGCTGACCAAAATACGATTACGAAGGCAGTAAATGTCAATAATAATTTTTCTTTCGGCTTAAATCAATTCCAACCTTTTAAGAAGAAAAATGCCGTTTCAGAGCGTTTTTGGGATGGTTTTCGTTTGGGGTTAGATTTCAGCGGTTCATTCGGAATTACCAATCAAGTGGCTTTAAACAACCGGGCTTATAACAGTTTGCCCTACAACGTGAACCGTCAAAAAGATACACTTGATACAAATCCCAATAGACCACTAATTGTTGACCCACGGGTAGTTGCTAACCAAACGGCAAATTTAGCCCGTGATGGGGTAATTGGATTTAATCTTGAAAATTTGCCTGAAATATTGAAAAATGCCAATTTCAGAATGAATTATTCAATTCCATTATCATTACCAAACCTCAAATTAGGTAAGTATATAAATTTAACGCCTGGCATGAGTCTTTCTGGAAATGTGTACCGACGCAAGTTTAAATACGCATTTATTCAGTCGGGTGATGCTCGTTTTAAACCTTATGCCAGTGATACATTGGCGAGGAACGGTGTGGTAAATATTGATTCATCGGGACAAGGATTTTTTCCAGATTATCAATACAATTTTTCTGCCAGTATGAACACCCGCTTATACGGTACTATCAACATCAATAAAGGTCGTTTGCGTGGAATTAGGCACATTATGAGTCCTTCGTTAAGTTTAAATTATACCCCAGATTTCACCGACCCAACTTATGGATTTTACCAAGAAGTACAAGTAAGCACCAAAGGCACGGATATCAGAACGATTAATGGGAAACAAGTCGTAGGAACATTCAGAAGAATCTCAACTTTCGACCCACGATTAACCAATTACGGCAGTCAATCGGGAGGTGTAAATTTTAGTATTTCCAATACTTTAGAGGCAAAAATAAAATCAAAGTCGGATACCGCCGCCAAGGAATATGAGAAGGTTACGTTGTTAGATAATTTCTCATTATCAACAAATTACAACTTTTTTGCCCAACAGTTTAAGTTATCACCCATCTCTTTTTCAGCTACATCGAGGGTTAAAAAATTTGATATAAATTTGAATGGTTCGCTCGATCCGTATAAATATATTCAAGATGGGTCGTCGTTGGTAGGAAGTAGAATTGATGAATTAAAGGCTCCAAGTTTATCAAATCTTGGTTTTTCAATTGGTAAAAGTTTCCAACCGAAACAAGCCAAGCAGCCAAAACAATTACCTCAGAATTCAACGTTGCCGAATAATGATTTTCAACAGGAGCAAGTTAAGCAAGTCAATAAAAATATTAACGAATACGTAGATTGGTCGGTGCCGTGGCAGTTTCAGTTTAGTTACCAGTATAATTTGAGTAAATTAGGTTTTGCCCCTGCCGTAATTGTGAGTGCTGTAACTTTCAATGGAACCCTAAAATTGACCGATAAATGGGATATGAAATTGCAATCGGGTTATGATTTTAACAATAAAGGCATTTCATTAACCAATATTAGTGTTCACCGTGATTTGCATTGTTGGGAAGCAGCCTTCAACTGGACACCCATTGCGAGTGCCTATTACGGCAGGCAAAGTAGTTATTCTTTTGATTTAAGAGTAAAATCGGCACTCTTGCAGGAGTTGAAATTATCCCGTAGAAGAAGTTCGTATGATAGGGCTGGTTTTTAGGGAGGAGGAGAAATGGAGAGGGGGAGTAAAGGAGAAAAGTAAATTACTTTTCTCCTTTACTCCCCCTCTCCATTTCTCCTTTACTTAATCGGAACCACCACTTCCGTAGTATCCCAATGTAAAATCATATCTCCGCCTTCTGGTTGTTCTGCAAAACTAATCTTGAATTGTTCAGCCGAACTATCCGTTTGCGATGCAGGCACTGGCACGGTCATCACATTCTTTTTCTCATCATACGAAAGCCCCCATTGTCCAACTTCTTGGTTGAAAATAATAGTCCAACTATCTTTATTAGGAATGGTAAAAAGCGTATAAGTTCCTGATTTTAAAGGATTTCCAGCAATTATTACATCTTTTGAAAATTTAATAACGGTAGCTTCATTTGCTCCAGTACGCCACCATTTTCCGAAGGGAACAAGTGCCTTATCTTTCTCTTCTCCAAAAATTAAACGATCTTTTTTAGAGGGCTGACAATAATCAACGGTTACAACCAAACCATTCTTTTCAAATTTTTCAGATGCCGATGGACTAAAAGATTTTGTATAATAGAACCTAAAAAAAACGAAAGCGGAGGCTAAAACTGCCAAAATAACGAGTAATATCCGTAATATTTTCATGATTAAAATTTCTTTTCGCCCACAGAAAGAATTTGGTTTGGTTAGTTATGGATGAGTAGTAGGCAGTAAAAAATATAAGTATTTAAAATATAAATCATTTTTTTGCCAACTGCCCACTGTTTACTACTGTACTTTTGGGTCTGTCGTAAAAATACGCAAGTTTGATTTATGTTCAAAATTATTTATTTATGGCTAAATCAGACGCAGAAATGTCAGTTGAATTTGGGTCGGTAATCGGTTGAGTAATTTTATTCCAATCAGTCCAACCATATTTTTTTGCACATATCCAGATAAAAAATACGAAAAGAAGTACCTCAATTCCAAAACCCAACCAAGCATTATACTCCTTAATTCTGAAAGCCGTTGGCAATTCTAAGGCAGAATTTGGGAAAGTCACCAATACGGCATTGTAAATATTATTTATCGTATGAACGCCCATTGCCAGTTCCAAACCATCATCCATTAGAGAAATTACGCCAAAAAATAAACCCATGATTATATAAGTGATAATGAATGCTTGACCATATTTTTCCATTTCAGGATTAGCCAAGTGCATCAATCCAAAACCCACCGAGGTCATTATTAAGGCAATCCACGCTTTTTTTGTTCCCCAACCAATGCCTTGCATCAAATATCCACGAAAAAAAAGTTCCTCTCCTGCCGCTTGCAAGGGAATTACTAAAATGGAAATCAGCAGTAAAGCCCCCAATTGCGTTGTTTCAAATTGAAATATGTAATTATTTGGATAAAGGGCATACATAATTAATTCTCCCCCAATCATTAAGCCTAACCAAAGAAGATTTCCGAAAAAATAACGCTCCCATCTTATACGTGGGTAGGCAGTGATGAGCGATTGCCACGAGCGTTTGTGAAGTATCCAAGCGGCGGTGATTACGCCCAACGTTAACCCAATACTTGGAATCATTTCTATTCCCAAAAAAAGGGCATCGCTCAATCCTAAATCTGTGGCAGTCAAATTTTTAGAGGTATCTTTCACGCCATTAATTCCTGCAATGATAAAGAGAGGAATGCTAAAAATAGAAGCAAAAATAAGGATGATTGCTACGGCAAATAGGTACCAATACCACTGATTTTTATTACGAGCTGCCGCAAAAAATTGCTTGAACATTGTGGGTAGTTAAATGGAAACGAAAAATAAATCGTTACAAAAAAAATTACGGGTTGTACAGATTTAAAGGATTTTTTTGTCTGTGAAAATCCGTTAAATCTGTGCAACCCGTGGTCCCATATTTATTATACATAATTTCTAATTCAGCCGTGGATCAATTGGATAATTAGACATGACTTTAAAATCACCACCCATATCTTT
>JBBAKY010000058.1:0-23725 GCA_040403295.1 Arcicella sp. | reverse complement strand
TAGTAATTAATCAAAATTCAATTTGTATTTTTGCCAACGGCTAATTATAAATTGCCAAAAACTATAACAAAAACGTTCATTACAAACATTAAATTATGAAAAAAATATCATTTTTCGCTATCTATCTGATTTTTAGCCACTTCTCGTGGGGTCAATCCTCCGCAAATCACCCTAAGATTGAGTATTTTCTTTCAATGGAACAACCCCAAACGCATTATTTTGATGTTGTAATGAAATTATCCAATTTTGATGCCAAAACGAAGCAACAAGGGTTCATAGACCTCAAAATGGCCGTTTGGACTCCAGGTTCATACCTAATTCGAGAATATGCCAAAAACGTGGAAAGCGTTTCTATAACCAGTGGAAACTCTACCTTGAAGTCCGACAAAATTAATAAAAATACTTGGCGTGTCCGACTTTTATCAGCTTCAAATGAGGCAACGGTAAAATATAAAGTGTATGCCAATGAGCTTTCCGTAAGAACTTCATTCATTGACGATTCGCACGGATATCTAAATCCTGCCAGTGTTATGATGTACGTAAATGAATGGAAACAAGTTCCTTCTACCGTAAACGTTAAACCATATAAAAACTGGAACACGGTGTCAACGGGTTTAAAAGCATTAGGAAATAACACTTTTGAAGCGGAGAATTTAGACATTTTAATTGACTCTCCCATCGAAATTGGTACGCAAAAAATTCTCTCATTCGATTTAAAAGGTATTCCGCACAAAATTGCTATGTATGGTGACGTTAAAATGGACGAAGCCAAAGTTACTGCTGATTTTAAGAAAGTTTGTGAAACTGCCATGTCCGTCGTGGGCGAACATCCATGCAAAGATTATACTTTTTTGATTCATAATCTTGCCCAAGGAGGTGGTGGATTAGAACATTTGAATTCTACCACTTGCCAAACTTCTAGGTCTTCTTACGTTGACGAAAAAAGATATCAAGGGTTTATGAGTTTGATTGCGCACGAATATTTTCACCTTTGGAATGTAAAAAGAATTCGTCCAAAAGCACTTGGGCCATTTGATTACGAAAATGAAAATTACACGCATTTGCTTTGGTTTTCGGAAGGTTGTACAAGTTTTTACCAGAATTATATTCTTCGTAGAGCGAATATGATGACACCCGAAGAATATTTAACGGCTTACGGAAATGAAATAAATACAATTGAAAATCAGCCAGGAAATAAGGTTCAGTCTGCCACCGAATCCAGTTGGGATGCTTGGATCAAATATTATCGTCCAAACGAAAATTCACGGAATAGCACCGTTTCTTATTATGACAAAGGTGCCGTTTTGGGCGGTATTTTAAACCTTGCCATTATCAAAGAAACCAAAGGTGCAAAGAATTTAGATGATGTTATGAAAACTCTCTATCAGGAATTTTACAAAAAACAAGGTCGTGGTTTTACGGATGAAGAATTTCAAAAAACCGTAGAATCAGTGGCTGGAAAACCAATGGCAGATTTCTTCCAAAAGTATATTTTTGGCACGGAAACCATTCCGTATAATACGTTTTTCGAAACTGTTGGATTACAATTGAAAGATAAAAATGCCGAAAAGTCAGAGCCGTTTTTAGGGGCAGAGTTTAGAGGAGGAGGATTAAAAATTACCAGTTTATTGCGTGATTCACCTGCTTATAACGACGGTCTTAATGTAGGAGATGATATTTTACAAGTGGACGGTTCAAAGCCTGAAGATTTACTAAAAATTATTTCTTCAAAGAAAGTGGGCGATGTAATTGAAGTAAAAGTTAAAAGAGATGGCTTAGAGAAAAAGTACAATATTACTTTACAAAGAAACCCTGTACAAAATTTTGTATTGGAACCGTTGGGAAATCCAACAAAGAACCAATTGGAAATGTATAAAAAGTGGTTGTATTTATAATAAGTTACTGGTAAGTTGTTATTAGTTATTAGTTTTCAATAATACAAGAATTTGAAAGCCAATAACTAATAACCATTAACTGATAACTAAATCTACTTCGCTCCAAAAACTCTTTTCAAAATATCAGAAACCCTCGCCGCAGGATTATCTCTAATTTTTTGTTCTTCCTGAGCCACCAATAAAAACAAACCGTCAATTGCTTTTTGGGTTGCATATTGTTGTAAATCTGGATTTACTTTTTGCGAAAAAGGAATCCTATTGTACGTCGTGGCAATATCGCCGTACAATTTCGTTGCTCCAGTTGAATTGATTGCCTCTTGCATAACGGGTGCAAAAGCATTTGTTAAAGCCACAGACGAAGTTCTTTTCAAATATTCAGTCGCTGCGTCTTTGTCTCCCTGCAAAATTCCCAAAGCATCTTGAATAGACATTTTTGTAATGGCATCCACAAAAATTGGCACCGCTTTTTCAGCCGCTTTTTCAGCACCACGATTCAAAGAAGTAATAAATTTATCACACTCGTTCCCCAAACCAATACTGCGAAGTTTTTGCTCAACCTTTTGTGCCTCTGGTGGAAAAAGTAATTTAATAGTTTGATTTCCTAAAAAGCCGTCCACGGCGGATGCTTGTGATGAACTATTTTTGATACCTACGGTTAATGCTTCTTTCAATCCACGACCAATTTCTTCCGTTGTTAGAGGCCCAGAAGCAGTTCCGCTTAAAACATCATTCGCTTGTTTTAAAATGTTACCAAAGTTTTGTGATTGACAGCTGCTTACTGAAATCATCATGGCTACTGCCAAAAGTAATTTTCTCATTTTTTTTAGTGATTTTAAAAAGTTTTAAATTTGTCACGGAAATTTTATCAAAATGTCATTTGCCTTAAAACGTAAAAACGCTTCAAATTGTGTAATTTTGAGTAAAATTAATCAAATAGTGATGAGCAAAGAGCGTTGAGCCTCGAAATTAAAGCAAATTATATTTCAAATGTTTCAAACTAAATTTCTTAAAAGCTCATTTCTTAAAGCTAAAAGCCACAAAAAATGATAAAAGCGGAGATAATTACCATCGGAGATGAGATCCTTTATGGACAAATTACAGACACAAACACACAATGGATTAGTGCTGAATTGGATAAAATTGGCATCAAAACTATTCGTAAATCTTCAGTTGGTGATACCGAAGAAGCTATTTTAGCGATATTTGAAGAGTCATCCAAAAGAGCGGATATCGTCATTGTTACGGGTGGTTTGGGACCCACAAAAGATGACATCACTAAGAAAACTTTTTGTAAATATTTTAATGCTGAATTAATTGACCATCCTCAGGCACAAATTGATGTTACCGCCTATTTCAAAAAAAGAGGTTACATACTGTCTGGAACTAATAAAAGTCAATATGAATTACCTTCCAATGCAACCTACATAAAGAATACCATGGGAACTGCCCCAGGTATGTGGTTTGAACATAATGCTGTTATTTATGTTTCTTTGCCAGGCGTGCCTTACGAAATGAAAGGGTTGATGACGCTTTCAATCTTACCAAAATTGCAGATGCATTTTAAAACTCCCGTGATTTTTCATAAAGTAATCCGGACCATTGGTATCGGAGAATCTACTTTGGCAGAAATGATTGATGTTTGGGAAGATGCTTTGCCTACAAATGTTAAATTGGCGTATTTGCCTTCAATGGGAAGTGTAAAACTTCGACTCACAGGTTTTGGGGAAGACCTAAAAATCATCGAAAATGAGGTGGAAGCTCAGTTTCAGCGAATTTTTCCTACTATTCAAGAATTTGTTTACGGCTACGGAGATGATGAATTAGAAAATGCAGTAGGAAGATTATTAATTCAAAATCAACAAACAGTAGCCGTTGCAGAAAGTTGTACGGGTGGATATTTAGGGCATCAATTCACGAAGGTTTCGGGCAGTTCCGCTTACTTTATGGGTGGAATTTTGGCATACGATAATGCGGTGAAAATAAATCAATTGGGCGTCAAAGAAGAAACGTTAACTTCTTTCGGAGCAGTTTCAGAACAAACAGCCATTGAGATGTGTGAAAATATTCGTAAAATTATGGGAACAACTTATGGATTGGCGACGACAGGCATTGCAGGCCCAAACGGAGGCTCTCCAGAAAAACCCGTTGGAACGATCTGGATTGCCATTGCATCCGAAAACAAAACCATGACAAAAAAATTAACTTTGGGCGGTTTTCGAGAACAAAATATTCATTTAACAGCCATCAACATACTGAATTTATTAAGAAAAATATGTCTCTAATAGAAATTATTATGCCCAAAATGGGCGAGAGTATTATGGAAGCCACGGTTTTGAAGTGGTTGAAAAAAGTGGGCGACAAAGTAGAAACCGATGAATATTTATTGGAAGTAGCCACGGATAAAATTGACACTGAAGTCCCTTCATCTCACGCTGGAATTCTCACCGAAATACTCGTTCCCGAAGGAGAAGTTGCGGAAATTGGAAAACCAATTTGTGTTATTCAAACGGATGGTGAGGAACAAAACAGTTCACCCAAATTAGAAGAAAATTCTACCAAATTATCGACAGAAATTCTTGAAATTCAGTCCTTAACAGGCATTAATCTTGAACCAATTTCTCCCTTAATTACCTCAAATACAGTAGGTTCAAGATTCTATTCACCTTTAGTTTTGAGTATTTGTAAAGAAGAAAAAATTTCGTCTTCAGAATTAGAATCAATTGCAGGAACTGGTGCAGAAGGGCGTATAACGAAACTTGACATTTTTGCCTTTTTAGAAAGTAGAAGCAAAGTAATTTCAACAATCTCAAAACCAGGAGTCAAAGCTAAACCAATAATAATCTCAGGAAATGATGAGATTATTCAAATGGATAGAATGCGAAGAATGATTGCCGATAGAATGGTTGAATCGGTTCGTATTGCACCTCATGTTACTTCTTTCGTGGAAACTGATATGACAAACGTAGCGATTTGGCGAAATAACAATAAGGATTCTTTCAAAAAACAGTACGGAGAAAATATTACTTATACGCCAATTTTGGTAGAAGCCATTGCTAAAGCCATTAGAGATTTCCCTCAAATAAATGCTTCGGTGGATGGCGACAAAATTATTGTAAAAGCCAAAATCAATATTGGTATGGCGGTGGCTTTGCCGAGCGGAAATTTGATTGTTCCCGTAATTCATAATGCAGACCAATACGATTTGATTGGCTTGACCAAGAAAATCAATGATTTGACAAAACGGGCCAGAGAGAATAAACTCAGACCAGAAGATTTGGAAGGCGGTACGTATTCATTTTCAAATATTGGCACTTTTGGTAATATCATGGGTACGCCAATCATCATGCAACCACAAGTCGCCATCATGGCTTTTGGAGCAATCCAGAAAAAGCCTGCCGTTATTGAAACGCCCCAAGGTGATTTATTGGGCATTAGACAAAAAATGTTTATTTCTCATTCTTATGATCACCGTGTGGTTGATGGTTCTTTGGGTGGGCAATTTGTGAAACGGGTTTCCGATTATTTGGAAGGATTTGAGATAGACAGAGAATTATAAAAGGTTTATCATGACAAAAGCCCCAGAGAAATTTTATTTGGGGCTTTTGTCAAAAAACTTAATCGAAAATCTAAAACTCAGCATTAGCTGGTTTGCTCAAATTTGGTTTAATAATTCTCATCCAAGTAAGCATTTTGATAATTGGATAAGTTGGGTCAATTTCGTACCATTTTGAAGCAAAATTCATGCTATTTGGTAATTTGTGATGATTATTCTGAAATAATTCACCCATCATTAAAAAATCAAAAATCAATGAATTTTTCGATTTATCGTTGTTATCATGGTTTTGATAACCATATTTATGTCCCGACCAATTGACGATGGCACCGTGAAGAGGCCCCATTAAAAAATGAATTGGCAATAAGAAAAAGAATGCCCAATGCATATCGAAATATACAAACGCCACAATGTACATCGCTACGTAAGCAATTCCCCAACCTAAACGAGAAATCCAATGATGCCCCATTTTTTCGATGGTCTTTGAAAAGGGAAAGTTATGGTCAAATCGTTCTTCGACTTTAGTTTTATTATTCAAAAGTGCATTGTAAATATTTTTTGTCTTCCACATCATCAAAAACACATTGTCAGAAAAATGAGGCGAGTGTGGGTCTTTTTCAGTATCACTAAAAGCGTGGTGCATGCGGTGCAAAATTGCATACGCTCGGGGACTCAAGTAAGACGAACCTTGCGAGACATAAGTAAGAAAATAAAAGAACTTTTCCCAAAACTTATTCATCGTAAACATTTTGTGAGCCGAATAACGATGTAAAAAAAATGTTTGACTGAATAAAGATAAATACCAGTGGAAAATGAAGGCGGGCAATACCAATTGCATGTTGTTGATTGTTTTGTTTAATGTACTATTTAATGACTATTTGTGATGCTTAAAGGTTCATAAAATACAAATATACTGACAAATGAAGGTTTTAATCTATTGTTAATGCATAAGAAACCAGATTTGCTCCCATTTGAAGTGCTTTTTGACGAACAATATCAGGGTCGTTGTACACCGATTGGTCTTCCCAACCGTTTCCTAAATCGCATTCATAACTGTAAAAACAAACTAAACGACCTTGATAAATGAGTCCAAAACCTTGCGGCGGCTTGTTATCGTGTTCGTGAATTTTAGGTAAACCATTCGCAAATTTAAACTTCTGACGATAAATTGGATGATTAAAAGGCAGTTCAATGAAACTTAATTCTGGAAAAACTTTTTTCATTTCTCTTCTCAAATATTTATCCAAGCCATAATTATCATCGGCGTGCAAAAAACCGCCACTTATCAAATATTTACGAATATTTAATGCTTCCGATTCGGTAAAAACAATATTCCCGTGACCCGTTAAATGAACGAATGGATACGTAAAAAGCTCAGGACTTGACGGTTCAACAATGTCTTCTTCGGGAGAAATATTTGTCCGTAAGTTGCTGTTACAGAACTTAATAAGGTTTCCCAAAGATGTTTTATTGCAATACCAATCTCCTCCGCCACCATATTTCATTTTGGCGATTTTGAAAGAGCTTTGAGCTGTGAGCTGTAAACTGTGAGCAATGAGCAACGAGCAAATCGCAATGAATAATGAGGTTGATTTTATTAACTTAAACATAAATTTTATTTTCTCAATGCTCAAAGCTCAATGCTCAAAGCTGATTAACGATATTTAATGCATTACAAGCCACTAATCCAGCGGTTTCTGTTCTCAAACGACTTTCTCCTAAAGTTACTGGAACAAAGCCTTTTTCGAGTGCTTGATTTATTTCTTCTGGTGAAAAATCTCCTTCCGGACCAATTAGAATAGCATATTTTGATTTTGGTTTGGCAATTTGTTGAATTAATTTCCGATCACCTTCTTCCAAATGAGCAATCATATTTTGTGAATCCGGATAATCTTTTTTCAAAAATTCCTTCCACGAAATCATTTCATTGATTTTCGGGAGAAATGCTTTCAAAGACTGTTTCATCGCTCCAACGGCAATTCTTTCCGTCCGAATCGTTTTAATTTCTTTCCTTTCAGAATAACGAGTTTGGATAAAAGAAATTTCATTGATTCCAACTTCAACGCATTTTTCAACCATCCATTCAATCCTATCCAAATTTTTTGTTGGGGCAATTATCAAATGAATATAATAATCTCGAAGCCCAAAATTTTGCGTTTCTTCAACGATTTTTATCTCACATTTTTTATCATGTGGTACTTTGATTTGACATTTATAAAAACCGCCTTTCCCGTCCACCACGTAAAGCAAATCTCCTGCAGTAAGCCTTAAAACCTTCACTGCATGACGAGATTCTTCTTCGTTGAGGCGTAAGGTTACTTTTATATTTGGTTCGTAAAAAATATTCATAAATTAATTTTCATACCTAATTTTACTATTCTTCAAGCATTTCATTGCCAGCGTAATTCCAGAAATTGTCAAAGGAAACATTCGATTTTCGGTCCAATCTCGGATAATTTTTATGCTTTGCGTATATTGCCAATAGCCTGAATTTGTGGGATTTAGCCAAACCAAATTCGGAAAATGCTCACTTATTTTGTGCAACCAATTCAATCCAGATTCTTCGTTGTAATGTTCAATACTTCCTCGGGCAGATGTTAATTCATACGTTGCCATTGAAGCATCTCCTACCACAATTATTTTCCAATCTTGGTTATATTTATGCAAAATTTCCCACGTTGAAATGCGTTCTCCCCTCCGCTCATTATCTTTCCAAAGCGTTTCGTAAATACAATTATGAAAATATAAATGCTCAATATTTTTGAATTGATATTTTGCTGCTGAAAACAACTCCGAGCATAATTCAATGTATTCATCCATCGAACCGCCAACATCTAAAAGCAATAAAACTTTTACTTTATTCTTCTTGGAAGCTTGCATTTTTATATCCAACAATCCTGCATTGCGTGAAGTTTCCTGAATCGTTCCGTCTAAATCTAATTCATCTTCCACGCCTTCACGGGTAAGAATCCGTAAGCGACGCAAGGCCATTTTGATATTTCGGGTATTGAGTTCGAGGTCGTCATCGTAATTTTGAAATTCTCTATCCTCCCAAACTTTCACGGCACTTCGCTGTCCGCCCGATTCATTATTGCCAATTTTTATGCCTTCGGGATTATAACCACCGTTCCCAAAAGGAGAAGTACCGCCCGTGCCAATCCATTTATTCCCCCCTTCGTGACGTTCTTTTTGTTCTTCAAATAATTCCTTCAAACGGTCTAATAATTTCTCTAAACCGCCCATTGCCTGTATTTTGGCTTTTTCTTCTTCCGAAAACTCTTTTTCTAATTTATTTTTGAGCCAATCTTCTGGAATTAAAGCAAATAATTCTGCCCCAATTTTGGAAACATCCTTGAAATATTGCCCGAATAAGACATCAAAACGGTCTAAGAATATTTCATTTTTAACGAAAATGGTTTTACTCAGATAATAAAAATCAGTTGTATCATATTCCACAATGTCTTTATCCAATGCTTCCAAAAGCGTCAGATATTCCGTGATGGTAACAGGAAGTTTATTTTGTTTGAGATATAAAAAGAAGTCAAGAAACATCAATAAGGTCGTTTAGTTTTATTCCTCAAAGCCTCATACAAACCTGTATCTTGCTCGTTTTTCAGCAATGCTCCAATGAAGGGTGGGACTTCGGTATTGGTCTTAAAATCTTCTAATAAATCTCCCGAAACTTTGCCTACCAACAACAATTTTATCCAATCAATCAATTCAGAAGTAGAAGGTTTTTTCTTTAAAGCTTTTACGTCTCTTATTCCATAAAATACTGACAATGAATTCGTTAAAAGTTTTTCTTCAAGTGTTGGATAATGAACATCCACGATTTGTTTCATCGTTTCACGGTCGGGAAAGGAAATATAATGGAAGAAGCAACGACGTAGAAAAGCATCTGGCAATTCTTTTTCGTTGTTGGAAGTAATGATGATAATTGGTCGATGTTTGGCTTTAATTACTCTTTTTAGCTCGTAACAATAAAATTCCATTTTATCCAATTCATTCAATAAATCATTGGGGAATTCAATGTCGGCTTTATCTATTTCATCAATCAAAAGTACCACTTGCTCATCCGCCTCAAAAGCTTCCCAAAGTTTTCCTTTTTTGATATAATGTTCCAGATTATTAATGTCACCATCACCCAATTGCGAATCCCGCAGACGAGCCACCGCATCATACTCATACAAACCTTGTTGTGCAAAAGTAGTGGATTTAATATTCCAAGAATAAAGTGGTTTCCCGAGTGCTGAGGCAACCTCATACGCCAAAAGCGTTTTGCCAGTTCCAGGTTCTCCTTTGATTAAAAGCGGCTTTTGAAGGGATACGGCAGCATTTACTGCAACTTGTAATGCTCTCGTGGCAACGTAATTTTCTGTTCCTTGAAATGAAGACATATTAGTTTGATGAAGTGGGAAAATTGTATTAGCACACGGATTAAACGGATTAGACACGGATTATTCTAATTTTATATCCGTGTCTAATCCGTTTAATCCGTCTGCCATTTTGCATAAATCAATCTTCATACTCCGATTTAAACGAATACATCGTTGTATCCAATTTAATTGTCCCTGCTAAATACTCGTCAACGAATTTTGTTACAACTGCATCATCAACTTCATCTACATTTAAACAAACATCCAAACCAATTCCAAATTCAAATTTTTCGTCCACTTCCAAATGTTCCGAAAGTTTAACTTCTTCGTTTTCTTCAATTTCTTCAATTAATTCAGTGATATATAATTCCACTTCTTCGTCAATATCTTCATTCGACTCATACGTTTCATCACGAATTTCCATTGGCACGTAAAGCGGATATGTCTTTAATGCTTTTCTTTCGGCTGTTTCGTAAACGATGCTATTAAAATGCAATCTTAAAGAATAAATAACAGCATCAAAAATCACTTCTTGACCTTTATAATTTCCAACAAATTGGATGTGAACAAACTCCTCAACATTGTCTGGTTCATCGCCAAGTTCATCTTCAAAATATACAAATTTCTTTCCATCGGCTTTACATTCCGATTTCAGTTGTTCAATTTCCTTTGGGTCAAGTCCTGGGTTATCTTTTAATAGCATTTTTTATTGTGTTTGATTTGACTGTAAAGTTAAGAAATTTAAAATGGACAATTAAAGTTAGACCACGGATTTTACGGATTGAATGGATTTACACTGATTTATTTTAACAATATCTCTGAGTATAAAAGCATTTAAAGAAACACCAGTTTTTAATTTAAAAAAATAAAAATCTGTGTAAATCTTGTCTAATCACTAAAATCTGTGGTCTAAAATATCCTATTTTATTAGCAATAATTCTCGATATTTTGGTAATGGCCATTCGTCGTCGTCAACGATTAATTCTAATTTATCGACACAGTAACGAATTTCCTCAAAATAATCCTTGATTTTTGTACTATATAATCGACCTCTTTCTACCAAATCTTCAACATTATTAGCTTCTTTACGAGCTTCGGTCATTTCCTCCACCAAATTATTAATTTTGGAAGTATAAATTGAAATCTTTTTGATAATTTCTACCGTTGGAGAAAAATATTGTGGGTCGATGCCAATCTCTTTTTGTCCACGAACATTATCTACCAATAAAGTTTGATATTTTAAGGATGTTGACATGATGTGATTGATGGCTAAATCACCAATTACCCGAGATTCTATCTGGATTTTTTTGATATAATTCTCCATTTCAATCTCATAACGAGCGTGCATTTCAATTTCTGTAAAAATGCCATATTTTAAGAATAAATCAATGACTGGTTTATCCAAATACTTAGCTAAAGCTTCTGGAGTGGTTTTCAAGTTAGATAATCCACGGCTTTTCGCTTCTTCAACCCAAGCTTCAGAATAACCGTTTCCTTCAAAAAGAATCTTTTTAGAATGGGTAACATATCCTTTCAAAACCTCAACGATAGCCAATTCTTTTTTAATGCCTTTCTCAATATAAACATCAACTTCTTCTCGGAACTTGAAAAGTTGATTTGCCACGATTGTATTTAAGATTGTCATGGGCGTAGCAGAATTTGCCGAAGAACCTACTGCTCTAAACTCAAATTTATTACCCGTAAAAGCAAATGGTGAAGTCCGATTGCGGTCGGTATTATCCAATAAAAGGGCTGGAATTTTATTTATTCCTAATCTTAAATAAACATTATCACCTTTTTCTAATTTAATATCGTTCATTTCTGAAAGATTTTCTAAATCATTCAACACTCGAGTCATTTCTGAACCGATGAAAATAGAAACGATGGCAGGCGGTGCTTCATTGGCACCTAAACGATGTTCATTTCCTGCAGTGGCAATTGAGGCACGCAATAAGTCTGCGTAGTCATGAACCGCTTTGATGGTGTTGACAAAAAATGTTAGGAAACGTAAATTTTCTTTTGGTTTTGAAGAAGGGCCTAACAAATTAATACCCGTATCCGTTGCCAAAGCCCAGTTATTATGTTTTCCCGAACCATTGATTCCTGCAAATGGCTTTTCGTGAAAAAGCACTCTCATTTTGTGCTTTGAGGCAACTTTATTCATTAAATCCATTAAAAGCGCATTATGATCACAAGCTAAATTGGCTTCTTCGTAGGTTGGGGCAACTTCAAATTGTGCGGGGGCAACTTCATTATGACGAGTTCGAACGGGCATTCCTAATTTTAACGCCTCAATTTCAAAATCAACCATAAATGCATTTACTCGAGAGGGAATCGAACCAAAATAATGATCTTCCAATTGTTGACCTTTGGCGGGCGAATGTCCGAAAACGGTCCGACCCGACATCAATAAATCTGGACGTGCATTGTATAATGCTTCATCTACCAAAAAATATTCCTGTTCAGCGCCCAACGTTGCCGTTACTTTCGACACCTCACGACTGAAATATTCATTCATTACTTTAGTAGCTGCTTTATCAATCAATTCACCAGATTTTAAAAGTGGCGTTTTGTAATCCAACGCTTCCCCAGTATAAGACACAAATACTGAAGGAATACAAAGTGTTGCGGTTCCTGCGGTGTTTTCCATGATAAAAGCAGGCGATGATGGATCCCAAGCGGTATAGCCACGGGCTTCAAACGTAGAACGAATACCTCCATTTGGGAAAGAAGAAGCATCAGGTTCTTGCTGCACAAGTGATGAACCTTTAAACTTCTCCATTGCCTTTCCTTTGTTGGTAATGTCAAAAAATGCGTCGTGTTTTTCGGCCGTAGTTCCAGTAAGCGGTTGAAACCAGTGCGTATAATGAGTGGCACCTTTAGATAATGCCCATGACTTCATGGCGGCAGCAACTTCGTCGGCGGCCTCTCGGTCAATTTTTTTACCATCCTCAATGGCATTTGTAATCTTTGCGTAGGCTTCAGGACTCAATAATGAACGCATTACTTCGTCGTTGAAGGTGTTACTTCCATAATAATCTGTAACTTTTTCAGTCGGAATTTTCACATGAATCGGTTGTCGAGACTGTGCTAATTCAAGGGCTTTAAATCTTGCAATCGCCATATATTTTTTTTCTAATTTTTATTCTTTTTAAAACTGTTCGATAAAAGTAAGATAAAATTTATTTTTTCTTGTTTTTATCGCTCAAAAATTTGCGGAATATATAAATGAGCAGAAGATTGAATTTTTATTTGATTAAAAAAAAACTGAAAATTAATATTTTATTTACGAAAAAACCTTCTGTGGGAGCTACGATAAAACGTTGGATTATAAGTAAATTATCTCACCAAAAATCCTCTTAAAATTACAATTTTGGTTTTGATTCAACTATCCAAGAAAAAATTTAATTATTCTAAGAAATATACATTTAATTCTGCAAAAGCTTTTTTATTCAAAATAATATACTGTATATTTGAATATAGCAAAATATAAAAGACTAATATTGACATAATTCAAAATTGAAAAAAGGTGAATAGTTTAAAAAAAATAGTAATAAATGCTTAGGTTTAAAAAAATCATAATTATTTAATATTTGTTGTGTTTTTTCAATTTTCAAGTTTACTTTTGTATTAGAAATTTAGAAAAATAACCAAATAAATTAAAAACCCATTTCAAAGTCATGGCAAAAGCTAAACTTGAATACATTTGGCTCGATGGTTACAAACCAACTCAAAGCCTTCGTAGCAAAACTAAAGTTGAAAGCAATTTTAGCGGAAAATTAGAAGACTGTGATATCTGGTCTTTTGATGGTTCTTCAACCCAACAAGCTCCAGGTGGTTCTTCTGACTGTCAGTTAAAGCCTGTTTATATTTGTCCAGATCCAGAACGTTCACTCTTAGGCACTCCTGCTTATCTAATCATGTGTGAAGTGTTGGATTCTGAAGGTAATGCTCACGAATCTAACGGTCGTGCTACGATTGAAGATGATGACAATGATTTCTGGTTTGGTTTTGAACAAGAATATTTTTTGTATGATTTGAAAACAAATCTTCCAATTGGTTTTCCAGCAAATGGCTTTCCAGCTCCACAAGGTCAGTATTACTGTTCAGTAGGTGCAAAAAATGCTTATGGTCGTCATATTATTGAGGAACACATGGAATATTGTTTGCAAGCTGGTTTAAATCTTGAAGGTGTTAATGCTGAGGTTGCTGCTGGTCAGTGGGAATTTCAATGTTTCGCCAAAGGTGCAAAACAAGCAGGTGATGAAATCTGGATTGCTCGTTATTTATTAGAAAGAACTTGTGAGAAATACGGTATCTGGGTAAATTATCACTGCAAGCCATTGGGAGATACTGATTGGAATGGTTCAGGAATGCACGCAAACTTCTCGAATACTGCTTTGAGAACGGCTGGAAATAAAGAAACTTACGACATTATCTGTCAAGCATTTGCTCCTTATGTGAAAGAACACATTGAAGTTTACGGTGCTGATAATCATTTACGCTTAACTGGAAAACACGAAACACAATCAATTGATCAATTCTCTTATGGAGTTTCTGACCGTGGTGCTTCAATTCGTATTCCGATTGCGGCAGTTCAAAAAGGATGGAAAGGATGGTTAGAAGATCGTCGTCCAAACTCAGCGGCTGATCCATATAAAGTGGCTGCTCGTATCATCAAAACGGTTAAAACTGCTAAGGTTTAATCTATTGCGGTGCAAAATATTAAAAAGCTCGTTCTTAACAGGACGAGCTTTTTTTGTGGTCTTTGATTCCTTCCGTATCTTTGCACCATGAAAAAAGTAGCATTTTATACATTAGGCTGTAAATTAAACTATTCTGAGACTTCAACCATTTCCAGAATGTTTGAGTCTAAGGGTTATGAAAAGGTAGAATTCAACCAAAAACCCGATATTTTTATTGTCAATACCTGTTCAGTAACAGAGAATGCTGATAAAAAATGCAAAAAAATTGTCAGGGAAGCCAATAAAATAAATCCCGATGGCTATGTGGCCATTATTGGCTGTTACGCCCAACTCAAACCCCAAGAAATAGCCGAAATTGAAGGCGTTGATGCGGTTTTGGGGGCAGCTGAAAAATTTCAATTAATTGATTTATTGGATGGTTTTGTGAAAGAGCCTTCGCAAAAAACGGCTAAAATTTATAATCAAAACATTGAGGAAGCCATCGATTATCATACTTCCTATTCACTTAACGACCGTACTCGAACCTTCCTAAAAGTACAAGACGGATGCGATTATCCTTGTGCCTATTGTACAATTCCCTTGGCACGTGGGGCAAGTCGATCGGATACGATTGAAAATGTCATAAAAGCAGCTCAAGAAATTGCAGCAAGTGGCGTTAAAGAAATCGTTTTAACGGGCGTAAATATTGGCGATTTTGGCTTGAGAAATGGAAAACGAGAAGAGACATTTTTAGATTTAGTAAAAGCGTTGGACGAAGTAGAAGGCATTGAAAGATTCAGAATTTCATCCATCGAACCCAATCTTTTGACTGATGAAACCATTGATTTTGTCGCACAATCAAAGCGTTTTGTACCACATTTTCATATACCCTTACAATCAGGTTCAAACAAGGTTTTGGGTTTGATGAAACGTCGTTATAAAAGAGAGTTATACGTCGACCGAGTAACTAAAATCAAGGAATTAATGCCGCATTGTTGTATTGGTGTGGATGTAATTGTGGGTCATGCAGGCGAAACGGACGAAGATTTTTTAGAAACTTATAATTTTCTTCACGAATTAAACATAAGCTATTTACACGTTTTTACTTATTCTGAAAGAGAAAATACTGCTGCTTTATTAATTAAGCCAGTCGTTCCACAACACAAACGGGCTGAACGGTCAAAAATGTTACATATATTATCGGATAAAAAACGGAGATATTTTTACGAACAACAAGTTGGCAAAGATTTCACAGTACTTTTTGAAGAAGATGTTGAAAATGGAATGATGCAAGGTTTTACGGAGAATTACGTTCGAGTAACGGCAAAATATGACCCACTTTTGATTAATGAGACCAAATTAGTTTCGCTTATTTCAATTAATGAAAATATGTTGGTAGAAGTTTCAGAAGTTGATGTGTTTGAAGTGCATTGATTTTAATTTACTATTAACGAAGGCTGGGTTTAAAACCCAGCCTTCGTTCTATTTGATTAAGCTAACTACCTATTTAACAGGCATCAATCGAAATACCATTCCAGGGTTTTCAATTCCTACGTACAAATATCCATCCGTTCCCATCTCGATATTTCTCATACGTCCAATATTAACTAATAGTTTTTCATGTCCCGTAATTTTATTGCCTCTCATGATGCTACGATCTAAATAATTAAATCGTAACGAGCCAATCAAAATACTATTTTTCCAAGCTGGATATTTATCACTATTCACAAAAGCCATTCCGCTTGGCGCAATTGAAGGCGTAAAATACGTCTCAGGTTGTTCCATTCCTTCTTTTTTACTAATATCAGTAATTGGTTTCCCGTCATAGTTAATACCGTAAGAAATTACAGGCCAACCAAAATTTGCTCCTTTTTTAATAACATTTATTTCATCGCCTCCACGTGGACCATGTTCGTTTTCCCAAATTTCACCCGTTGTTGGATTCAAAGCCAAACCTTGTGGATTTCTGTGTCCATAACTATAAATGCTTTCTTTACTTTTCCCCTTCCCAACAAAAGGATTATCTTTTGGAATTGAGCCATCATCATTCAATCTATGAATCTTTCCATTATCATTTTCGGTGCTTTGGGGGAAGTCTTTTTCCATACCTCTTTCGCCTACCGAAAAGTACAAATACCCTTTTTTATCAAATTTAATTCTCGAACCAAAATGGTGTTTTGTTTTCGTGTATGGAGAGGCTTCAAAGATTTCTTGTACTTCGGTTAATTCATTATTTTTAATTTTTCCTCTTACGATTGCCGTAGTCGTTAATTTCTCATTATTCTCTTCTTTAAATTTAGAATATGATAGATAAATCCAACCATTTTCGGCATATTTTGGGTGTAATTCAATATCCAACAATCCCCCTTGACCTTCTGCAAGCACTTTTGGCGCATTTTTGATAATGGTTTTATTTCGTTTTGAATCAACTAAGTATAAAACCCCTACCCGATCCGTAATCAAAAAATTACCATCGGGTAATTGGGCAAAACCCCATGGACTCTCAAATCCTGTGGCAATTGTATCCAAAGTAACCGTCATATTTTCCGATTTAAAAATATTTGAAGTCGGCTTATTCGATACTTTATATTCGTTCACTTTTCCGATGTATTTGGTAATTTCATCGGCTAATAAATTAATATCTTTTGCATTCACAACTCCTTTCCAAGCGGGCATTCCCAAGTCGGTATATCCGTTGGTGATACTCGTCACTAACTGCTCTTTTGAGGTACCATGTTTCCATGATCTATCCACAAAAGCCTCTATTTTTTCACCGTGACAACCCGAACAATATTGAGTAAAAACTTTTTCTGGTTCAGTTACAGGGGGGGTAGAAACGATGGGCTTTGACAATTGAATAAAACTGGCACATAATATGCCAAGCGATGAAATAAAAACAATGGATTTTGTCATGATTTTGGAACGAAAGAATGTTGATTTTTAAATTGAATAATAAATTTACTAATTGATTTTGAGTGTACACATCAGAGATTCAGAAATTCTCAAATTTTATAGCGCAGAAAAAAGGCTGTTCCAAGTGGATCAGCCTTTTCTTATAACAAAACAAAACCACAAGAATTCACCTGTGGTTTTGCAAAAATAGGGAATAAATATTTAAGAACTGGAATAAATAAGTTTTCCACCAACCTTTAAACCGTACAATTCATGTCAAGATTCGTTTTCGTTTTCTCCAAAAATTGAGATACATTCACCGCTTATAAGATGGTCTTGAGTCTATAAAAAGCCAAATTTTAAATTTCACTTTATCCGCAAAAAACACTATCTTGAGTTAGTATTCCAACCAAAATTTATCCACATGAAGAAAACCCTTATACTTATCACCCTTTTACTGTTTTCATTAGGTATTTATGCCCAAAAAAAAACAGCAAAAGAGACTAAATCCGTTCCTAATCAATTACTGACGGATCAAAAATTAGAAAGCCTACGAAAAGAAATGTTAGAAGAGATTGATAAAAAAGCGCTATTTACTGCTCAACTCAACGACCAACTTTTTAGTTATGCCGAATTAGGTTTTCAAGAATTTGAAACCTATAAATTATTAACCACACTGCTTGAAAAAGAAGGATTTACCATCGAAAAAGGACTTTCTGGCATCCCAACGGCTTGGATGGCAAAATGGGGAAGTGGAAAACCCGTGATTGCCATTGGTTCAGACATTGACTGCATTCCAAAAGCATCCCAAAAACCAGGCGTTGCCTATCATGACCCAATTGTAGAAGGCGCTCCAGGTCACGGGGAAGGGCATAATTCGGGTCAGGCTTTGAATATCACGGCTGTTTTGACTTTGAAGAAAATAATGGAACGGGAACATATTTCTGGCACACTTTTACTTTGGCCCGGAGTTGCGGAGGAATTGGTCGGTGCGAAGGCGTATTACGTACGTGATGGACATTTTAAAGATGTTGACGCTTGCATTTTTACCCATGTAAATAGCAATCTTTCTGTAAAATGGGGCGATGTTGGATACAACGGCTTAGTCTCTGTAAAATTTAATTTTGAAGGTGAAGCCGCCCATGCCGCCATGAATCCGTGGAGAGGCAAATCTGCATTGGATGCGGTAGAATTAATGAATGTGGGTTGGAATTATAAACGAGAACACCTTGCCATTACCCAACGCTCGCACTATGTCATCACAAACGGGGGCGACCAACCGAACGTTGTGCCTTCAAAAGCGCAGGTTTGGTATTATTTCAGAGAAAGAACGTATCCAAAAATCAAAGAATTATTTGAATTCGGAAAGAAAATCGCCGAGGGTGCCGCCATGATGACGGATACTAAAGTGACCCATGAAGTAGTCGGTTGTGCATGGCCCGGACATTTCAATAAACCAATGGCAGAAAATGCCTTTGAACACATTAAGAGAGTGGGTTTACCAGTGTGGTCGGCGGAAGACCAATTGTTAGCAACGTCTACTCAAAAAGAACTAAATTCTCCGAAAAAGAATGGATTAGCCATGAAAATTGATTCCACCACTGAGCCAGAAGCGATAAAATTAGGCGGTGGCTCGGACGATATTGCGGATATTTCTTGGACATTACCAACCATTGTTTTGGGCTATCCTTCCAACATTCCAGGCTTGCCCGGGCATCATTGGGCAAATGCTATTTCGATGGCAACGCCCATTGCTCACAAAGGTTGTACGGCGGGTGCAAAAGTGGAAGCGTTGACTTTGTTAGATTTATTCGTAAAACCAGATTTGCTGACGAATGCTTGGAAATATTACCGTGAAGAGCAAACGGCAACCGAAAAATACGAGCCATTGATTGCGCCAAGCGACAAACCAGCCATTTCGATTAACAAAGAGGTGATGGAAAAATTTAAACCCGAACTCCAAAAGTTTTATTATGACCCAACGAAATATAAAAGTTATATGGAGCAATTGGGGATTAAGTATCCAACGGTAAGAGGGAATTAGGAGGGAATTTTTATGCTGAACGAAATAAGATGAATTTCGTTCAGCATATTACAATCAGTTCAACTTATAAACCACCCCGTTCATCGCCTTCAATTCCTCTAAAAACTCATTACTCGGTGAGATTTTATTCTTTCTTGACATCATCGTTACTTCTACTTTTTCTTCGGCATCATACACTAAAACTGATAAATTACAAGTTCCTTGATGTTTGGAAACGAGCGCATTTAATTGATTAATCGACTGACTATTAATCATTTGTAAACCAATCGTAATTCTTAATTCCTTAGAAAATTGATTTCTGATTTCGGATAAAAGTCTGACACTTACAGGTTTAAATTCCCATTCATCTGGTCGTCCCCATTTAGATTTTATTACGCCTTTGATGTATAGAAAACGGTCGGGAGCAATGTATTTTGAGAGATTTACAAAGTCTTCGCCAAACAAGGCAAATTCGTAGCTACCGATATAATCTTCTAAAGTGAAAAGCATAAAAGGATTACCATTTTTCGAGAATCTTTCAATACATTTTGTCACAATTCCACCCACGGCAACTTCTTTTCCTCTGAAAATTGGCTCCATTACACGGTCAAGTGTGCAAGAACAAAAACTGTCTAATTCTAAACGATATTCGTCCAAAGGATGCCCAGAAATATAAATTCCAACCACTTCTTTCTCGAATTTCAACTTTTCCATTTGTCCCCATTTCTCAATTTGGGGAATTCTTGGCGTTGCTATGGCTCCTCCTCCTCCGTCCATCGCACCAAATAATGACCCTTGAGCTGAATTGGCATCTTCCACGGCTTTATTGGCAAACCGAATCAATTTTTCAATAAAATTCGCCCCTTCTGAATCCTCAAAATAAATGGCACGGTGCAATCCTTGGGCTTCTTCAAAACAGTCAAAACCGCCACCATACGCCAAACTTTCGATGGTTTTCTTATTCACCGTTCTTAAATTAACCCTTTTCACAAAATCAAAAATATCTTTGTAAGGGCCATTTTTGTCTCTTTCCTCAATAATACTATCCACGGCCGCATCGCCAGTTCCTTTAATCGCTGCCAAACCAAACCGTATTTCACCCTTTTTATTTACGGCAAACGAACGGTAAGATTCATTAATATCGGGTCCCAAAACGGGCAATCCCATGCGGCGACATTCTTCCATGAAAAAGGTAATTTTTTCAATTTGTCCCAAAGAATTTGACATCACCGCCGCCATATATTCTGAAGGATAATGTGCCTTCAAATACCCCGTTTGGTACGCCACCAACGCATAACAAGTCGAGTGAGATTTATTGAAAGCGTATTGCGCAAATGCCTCCCAATCCGTCCAAACTTTATTCAGTTTATCCTCTGGGTGTCCTTTCGCTTTTGCGCCTTCCACAAACTTACTTTTCATCTTATCGAGCGTATATCTATCCTTTTTCCCCATCGCCTTTCTCAGTACGTCAGCATCCCCTTTCGAGAATCCTGCGATACTTTGAGACAGCAACATCACCTGCTCTTGATAAACCGTAATGCCATAAGTATCAGACAGATACTCCTCCATAATCGGCAAATCGTAAGAAATTTCTTCCCTTCCGTGTTTACGTGCAATGAAGTTAGGAATGTAGGCAATTGGGCCGGGACGATACAGGGCATTCATCGCAATCAAATCCGAAAACTGATCGGGTTTCAAATCCAAAAGGTGTTTCTGCATACCGCCCGATTCAAACTGAAAAGTGGCATTTGTTTCGCCTCTTTGGTATAACTCGTAAGTCTTTTTATCGTCTAAAGGAATGTTATCAATATCAATCGAAATACCATGATTTTGCTTAATTAAACGGAGAGATTCCTTTAAAATTGAGAGGGTTTTTAGCCCCAAAAAGTCCATTTTAATTACGCCCGCATCCTCAATAATATTTCCGCCAAATTGCGTAATTAACAAGTTTACTTCTTTCGAGGTATAAACTGGCAAAATCTCGGTTAAATCCTTCGGCGCAATGATAATCCCAGCCGCATGAATACCAGTTCCACGAACTGACCCTTCCAAAATCAACGCTTCTTCTAAAACCCTTGAACGCAAAGAGCCTTCTCTTCTAATATCTCGAAGTTTTTTGATATTTTCTAAATCCTCCGCCTGAAATGATTCTTTTTCCGACAATGAATTTGCCCCTGTCATGGGTGCATTCATTACCCGATTTAGGTTCGTTCCAGGTTTATCAGGCACTAATTTTACTAACTCATTGGCTTCGCTTAAATGTAACTCCATTACACGAGAAACGTCTTTTATCGACATTTTTGCCGCCATCGTGCCATACGTAACAATATGAGCAACCTGTTGTTTTCCGTACTTATTAACCACATAATCAATCACTTTCTGACGACCATCATCATCAAAATCTGTATCAATATCGGGCATTGATTTACGGTCAGGATTCAAAAAACGCTCGAAAAGCAGTTTATATTTAATCGGGTCAATATTGGTAATTCCGATGCAATACGCCACTACCGAACCAGCGGCAGACCCACGCCCAGGCCCAACAAAAACACCCAAATCTCGTCCTGCTTGAATAAAATCCCCCACGATTAGAAAGTATCCCGCAAAACCCATGGTTTTAATCACATGAAGCTCAAAATCAATGCGTTCTTTTACTTCCACCGAATCCCAATTATCACCGTAGCGCTTTCTCGCACCGTCACGAGTGATACTTTCGAGGTAATCATCTTGCGTTGCGAAAGTCGTTGGAATCACGAAATTGGGCAACATAATATCTTGCTTCAAACGCAAAGTGTCAATTTTACCAACAATCTCATTGGTATTATCAATGGCTTCTGGAACGTGATTCCAGAGTTTAGTCATTTCAGAAGTATTTTTGAAATAAAATTGGTCATTATAAAAAGCAAATCGCTTCCCTTTTGTCGATGAGCCAGGGTCATCATCAATATCTTTAAACGTTGGTGTAGCCTGTTTTTCGCCCGTATTAATACACAAAAGAATATCATGGGCGTTTGAATCTTTCTGGTCGAGATAATGGGAATCATTTGAAGCAATAACTTTCACGTTATATTTCTTGGCAAATTTCAACAAAACCTCATTACAACGCAATTGGTCAGGAATTTCATGATTTTGAACTTCCACGTAATAATCTTCCCCAAACACATCCAACCACCATTTGAACTCCTTTTCCGCTTCTGCTTCTCCATGTCTAAGAATGGCTTGTGGAACGGACGCACCCAAACAACAAGTGGTGGCAATCAGTCCTTTATGATATTTTAATACTAATTCTTTATCAATTCTCGGATATTTTCCATAAAGTCCTTCAATATAACCCAATGAACACATTTTCACCAAATTAGCGTAGCCTTCCGCATTTTTGGCGAGCATTAATTGGTGATAACGTTTGTCTTTTTGCTCCTTCGTAAATTGGCGTTTATGACGATCTTCCACGACATAAAATTCGCAACCCACGATTGGTTTTACGCCGTCATGCTTTTGAGCCTCCGCCACAAACTGAAACGCTCCGAACATATTTCCATGGTCAGTAATGGCGATTGCGGGCATATTATCAGCTTTCGCTTTGGCAAAAAGGGCGGGTATTTTTGAAGCTCCATCAAGGAGAGAATATTGCGTATGACAGTGTAAATGGGAGAATTGCATGGGGCAAGGATTATTTATATTTCCCACAAAGTAAACAAAAAAAGCGACTGATTAGGTCGCTTTTTTTGTTATTTTCTATTTATTTTAAGATATTTATCAGCCTCTGAATGATACCAAATCCAATAATCTTCAAATACTCTGTGGTACATTTTTTTTAAATCCTTCTCAGCCGCAGGATTAATTTCATCCACAACAACTTGAAAATATGCAATATTTTTATCTTCTGAATCAATTATTATTACGTAATTAATACTTTTACAACATATGTTCGGGTTGTTCAAAAGATAGTTTACCATTCCACCTATTGCCCCATTATTTGAGTAATTATAAAATGCTTTGCTATTAGGATGATTTGGACGATACTCTTTCGTTTTTATAAAGCCGAGTGAGCCGGTAGATAACATTAGTCTTTTTTCTGCCTTTTTAACAATATTAAGGATACTATCGGGAATAATAATTTTATTCACAGCTTTAGTGACTGTTTTACGGTCATAACTAAAAAAGTGATTATCATTATACTTGAGGACTTCTCCATCAACTATTATCTTTTCAACAATAGATTTAATATTTCTTTGATACAATTTATATTCATTAGTATCTAATTTGACAAACTCAGCAGGAAAATCAAAATTAGTAGTGAT
>JBBAKY010000057.1:0-23793 GCA_040403295.1 Arcicella sp. | reverse complement strand
ACTAATTGTAAATTATCCTGCCAATTATTAATTAAAACTCATGACCACAAGTTTAGCTTTCGGAATTTTAGCCGTTTACTTTTTAATGTTAATTGTCGTTGCTCATTATACCTCCAAGGGTGCCGATACGAATACTTTTTTTACTGCCAACAAGCAATCGCCTTGGTGGTTAGTGGCTATTGGTATGATTGGAACGTCTATTTCGGGGGTTACGTTCATTTCTGTTCCAGGCGCAGTTGGCGTTGATAAATTATCGTATTACCAGATTATTCTTGGCAATTTAGTAGGGTATTTTGTCATTGCAACGGTGCTTTTACCCTTGTATTATCGATTAAATTTAATTTCTATTTATACTTACCTCGAAGGACGTTTAGGAAAATGGTCTTACAAAACGGGTTCGTCATTTTTCTTGCTCGCCCGTACTTTGGGTTCGGCTGCTCGTTTGTTTTTAGCGGTTCAAGTGCTTCAATTAGCGATTTTTGATGCATGGGGAATTCCATTTTGGGTATCAGCTTTAGTAACCATTTCCTTGATTTGGGTTTATACCTACCGTGGGGGCGTAAAAACGATTATTGTCACGGATACACTCCAAACATTTTTTCTCCTCACGGCCTTGGTTTTAACGATTGTATTAATTGCCAATAAATTAGATTTAGGTTTGGGTGGGCTAATTTCTACTATTCAAGAAAGTAAATATTCTCAAATGTTTTTTTTCGATGACTTTTCTTATAAACATCATTTTGGGAAAGACTTTGTGGCGGGTATTTTTATTGCCATCGTAATGACGGGACTCGACCAAGATTTAATGCAAAAAAATCTTACTTGTAAAAACATCGGTGAAGCACAAAAAAATATGTTTTGGTTTTGTTGCACCTTCGCCGTTACCACTTTAATGTTCGTTTGTTTAGGTGCGTTACTGTACATTTATGCCGATAAAATTGGCTTTGAAATTCCCACAAGAACTGATTTATTATATCCAAAATTAGCCTTGAGTGGCGAGTTTGGACTATTGGCTGCCGTAACGTTTTTATTAGGAATCACTGCCGCAACCTATGCAAGTTCAGATTCTGCTTTAACAGCCTTAACTACCGCCTTTTGCATTGATTTTATGCACATCGAAAAATACGAAGAATCGAAAAGAACAACGATTAAACATTACACCCACATCGGGTTTTCAGCTTTGTTTTTTGTCATTATCTTGATATTTCACGCCGTGAGTAGTTCTTCTATTATCTCAACGGTTTTCAATATTGCAGGATATACGTATGGTCCACTTTTAGGGCTTTTTGCTTTTGGATTATTCACAAAAATGCCCGTCCGTGATTCTCTCGTGCCTTACGTATGTATCGCCGCTCCAATTTTAACCTATATCATCGACACCAATTCAAAGGAATGGTTGAATGGTTATCAGTTTGGATTCGAGAAATTATTAGTCAATGGAGCTATTACATTTTTGGGGTTATTTTTGTTAGGAAAAAAACCTTCCACTACTCAGTTGGGTTAGCATTCGGATTTAGCTAATTTAGCTAATTTATCCAGATTTTTAGATTTTATTTTAGTAAATTAGCTGAATCTTAGCTCCATTATGAGCCATTCATCGTGGATTTAACAACGCAATAAAACTCGCACGATTTTTGTCTTAAAAGTTTTATAATTCCTTGCGTACAATGAACCTAAAACTAACAAAAAAAATTATTTCGATTTTTATCTTCTTTACTTTATCAAGTTGTAAGGAAAATATTCCGGTATCCAAACCCGAATTTCCAGCCTTGACTTTCAAGGATACTGATGTTAATGGCGGTTCTTGGAAAACGGTCATTATTGATTCCCCACAAGAGTATTACGTTAAAGTACCATCCGGTATAGATTCTGACGAATATCAACAAGAACTTACTCAATCAAATTCAATCGTAAACCAACGCAATTATGCTCAGGAAGTAGCCATAAATCATTGGGCTTCTGGAGGCGTATTGAGGTGGAATCAAATTGCTCGTGAGTTAGTAGCAAAATATAATCATCCCCCCAAAGATGGAGAAAAAACCGACTCGACTAAACCGATGGCTTCACCGCCATTTGCCGCTCGTACGTATGCACTTCTGAGTGTGGCACAGTATGATGCCTTAGTGGCTACGTGGGCGTATAAATACAAATACATGAGATTAAGTCCATCCCACCATGGCTTAAAGAGTTCCTTGCCCGAAACAGCGCTGCCTTCCTACCCTTCCGAAGATGCAGCAGTGGCAGCCGTTTCGTATAAGATTTTGAGTAAATTGTTTCCCGCCGAAAATGATTATCTCTACAGCCAGGCGCTCGAACACGGAAATACCAGATTATGGTCGGGTGCAAATCTAAAAAGTGATATTATTGCGGGTGGACATTTGGGTGAACAAATTGCTAAAAAAGTAATTGCTTATGCCCAAAACGATAATTTTGACCATGCACGAGACGAAAAACAAACCTGGAAAGATAATGCCAAGAAAATTAGGAATTCATGGATAAGTCAGAGTAATCCACAAAGTCAACCTCTCTTACCGTTAATGGGCATAGTTCACACTTGGTTTGACAAAAATGAAGTTTTGGGAAATCCGCAACCCTCATCACCGCCTTCCTTGGAAAGTGAAGAATTTAGAAAAGATATTGATTCCGTTAAAGCCATTGGCGATTCACAAACACCCGAACAAAGACGCATTGCTGAGTTTTGGGCGGATGGTGTAGGCACCTTTACACCGCCAGGACATTGGAATAAAATTGCAGAAGATTTAATTAGAAATCAACAATTTACGGAGTTGAAAACGGCTAAAATATTTCAACAGTTAAATCGTGCCGAGGAAGATGCTGCCATTGCGTGTTGGGCAACAAAATATAAATATTTCTTTCCAAGGCCTTCGCAAGTGGATAAAAATTTAAAACATTCATTATCCGTGCCTAATTTCCCATCTTACACTTCCGGACATTCAACGTTCTCGGCGGCAGCGGCTTTAGTGTTAGGACATTATTTTCCGAAAGATTCTGTCCGTTTAAAGAAAATGGCCAACGAAGCTGGAATATCCAGAATCTACGGAGGTATTCATTATTTCTGTGATAACGAAGGGGGAAAAATGTGTGGGGAAAAAATTGGAAAATTGGCGATTGTTTGGGGGAAGTGATTTTACAATAAATATTTGCAACGTAACGCTACATCTTGTATATTTGAATTAAAACCATTAACAATGTTTGATTTTTTGCAAGGCATAAAAAATAAAAATTTATGTTTATGATTTTGACCATAATCCTCCTCATTTTCATGCAATTTATGCTGAATACGAAGTTTTAATCTCAATTATTACGTTGAAAGTATTGAAAGGAGAAATGCCTAAACCTCAATTAAAAAGAGTTTTAAAATGGGCAAAATTGAATTAATTAGCATTGTTAGAAGAGTTTAAATTCTTAAATCCTCAACTTCGCAAATGAGACCTCCACGAATCATTAAAATAATAAAAGTAGAACCCTACAAAGTAACTACTCTTTGGTCTAACGGAGAAGTTAGAATGAATGACTTTGACAAAAAATTAGGATTATTTCAACAAAGTGAACGACTTAAAGCTCTTTTAGATTACGAAAAATTCTCACAAGTATCTATTAATCAAGGAGATACTATATCTTGGGAGAATATTCAATTTAAAAATACTCGTGGTAATTTAATCCCTATTTCGTTTGACCCTGATGTTCTTTTTGAGGAAAGTGTTATCGTAGAATCACCTCCAATTATTGAGATTGACTCTCGAAGAGAATTTACTCAAAGTGATTATGCGCTTAGAAATGGGCTTTCACCTTCCAAAGTTCGTACTTGGGTTAAGAGAGGAAAATTAAAAAGTAGATATGTCCCTCATTTAGGAATTACATTAATTGTTACATAAATTTGCAAAACTGCCATATGGCATATATATTTACGCCATATTGTAACATTGAAGATTATGAAACAGACACTTGTTGTAAATCGCCTTAAAAATCCTTTAGATTTAATTGAACTTTCTCGCAAGGGTTTAAGCCGTGCGGCCGTTGATTTAGTCGCTCAAAAGCTAAGTCTTTCCGACCGTGATATGGCTCGAATTTTGAATATTTCAGAACGAACTTTTCACCGTTATTCTCCTGATACACAATTAGATACCTCCTCAACGGAACGTCTTTTGAAATTAATGCTTTTGTATCAACACGGCGAAGAAGTATTCTCAACGCTGGATGATTTTAAACCTTGGATGAAACAATCAATGCGGATATTTGGCGATAAATCAGCCCTTGATTTATTAGATACCGTTACAGGTTTTGAATTGGTGGATAATGTTTTGAGTAGAATTGAATTTGGAACGTATTCATGATAAAACTCTATCGCCTGCAATCGGCACGTTACGGATTACCCAAAGATTTTTTATCGGGCAAAGGGGCAGAACTCACAGGCGGACGGTGGAATCCCTTGGGTATGCCTGTCGTGTACACCTCACTTTCGGTTGAATTAGCTTCGTTAGAATATTTAGTGCATTATTTTGAAGGATTTCCCAACAGCAAACTTCCTGAATTATTAGTGGCATCGATTGAAATTTCTGACCAAGATATTTTAACGATTGAGCCTGATTTTTTACCCAAAAACTGGCGAAATAATCCTGCGCCAAGAGCATTACAATCAGTTAGTAATCAATGGTTTAAGAACAAAAAATACTTAGCGTTACAATTGCCGACTGCCGTACATTCTATGCAAACAGAATTATCATACAACGTTTTGCTGAATCCACTTCACGAACGTTTAAACGATGGATTAATCACGCAAATAGAACCGTTTTATTTTGATAGTCGCTACAAGAAGCCACAAATTCAAGGTAATCAAATGAATGATTTGATTGAAGATATTTTGGGAAAAATGTAACCCATAAAAAAGCCCAAACTTTACAGCGTGGGCTTTTTATGATTTCATCGTGGTAACACCTAATCACCAAAACCTATTACCTAATTTCTACAAATTATAGTGTGGACGAATAACGCCCTTATATCCGTGTTGCGATAACCAAGTCAATTTTTCATTTGCTCCTTCTTTCGTATAAAATTCGCCGAAAATTAATCTGAAAATTTTTCCCGTGTCCTTCGCTCCTACTTGCACATAAATTTCTTCTTTTTTCACGCCCATTTTCAATAATTCATCGTATAAATCTTGAATCATATTCAGGTTTGAAAGTGCGGTCACTTGCACACCAAAACCTTTTGGATTTTTCTCTGAACCACCAATATCGTAGGTGTGATTGACCGAAAAAGGCTCAGCGGGTGTTTTTGGCAGGGCAGCCATAGCAGGTTTTATTTCTTTACTCTCCTCTTTTGAGGTAACCTCACGCCCTTTATTCAAAAAATTATCGAGCGCTTTATCAATTACTCTTTCAGCTGTTGGTTGTGACACAACTTCCAATCTTACTTTGGCTTTTCCGCTCGCCATCATGCCTAATTTTGAAGCAGCTTCTTTTGATAGGTTAATAATTTTACCTTGTTCTTCACATTTACAATAATCATTTATTCGAACCTGAACCGTAAGATTATTTTCTAAATTAGTTACTTTTACTAAGGTATTTAGGGGATATTTTGAATGCGAAGCCGTCAGTTGTGCATCATCATATTTTTCTCCAAATGAGGTCAATTTTCCTTTGAGGTTAGCTGCGTAATAACGAGCAGTTCCTTCTTCGCTGACTTTGATGACGGGGTAAATTTGGGTTGCTACTATTTGAGCAGAAAACCACAAAAAAACCAGTAATAATGCAAAAATCTTATTCATGGCGCTGATAGTTTAATTTAATACGGGGGTTACAGTTTAAATTACTATGTTAGTGATTAGTTAGTTCTTTCGATAATTATTTATATTATTGCATATAAATTCTCATTAAAATTGGTGTTACTGCAAACATAAGCACTTTTTGCAATAACCCCTTTATTATGTTCAATTAACGTGCCAATTTTTATAAACGGATAAAAATCTGTTTATAAATAAAATAGTTAATTATTCCGTATGTAATCATTTTAATAAAAACACTATGAATTCAATTCCTGCAAGCATTCAAGGACAACAGAGAGTAATTATCGAACACGTTTCACCACAATTAGAAGGAGGGCGTTTTGCCGTTAAATCCTTTATGGGCGATGTCATAAAAGTAGAAGCTGATGTATTTTTAGATGGCCACGATATACTTTCGACTAATTTACTGTATAAATTCTCAAAAGATAAAACATGGACTTGTGTTCCAATGACATTTACCTTGAATGACCATTATGAAGCGTACTTTACGGTTTTAGAAAATGGTTTTTATACCTACACGATTGAGGCTTGGGTCAATCATGCTGCTTCTTGGGAACATGAAATGGATATGAAAATAAAAGATGGACAACACGTGAATGTGGAGTTGTTGGTTGGTGTAAATATTTTGGAAACAATGGCAAAAATTGCCACAAAAGAAGACAAACCAGAGCTAAAATCTTACGCAAAATTATTCCGTAGTCCCAATCATTATGAAGAAGCCGTTGCGTTTTCAAGTAGCCCTCAAATGCGCCAATGGATTCATCAATATCCAGATAAAAAGTACGTTACTACCCACCGAGAATTAAAATTGTGGGTTGATAGAGAACGAGCAGCTTTTTCCTCTTGGTATTCTATGTTCCCCCGTTCGGCCTCCTCTGAACATAATACGCACGGAACTTTCAGAGATGTAGAAGAAAATGTATTACCCCGCATGAAATCTTTGGGTTTCGATGTATTGTATATTCCGCCTATTCACCCAATCGGAAAACAGTTTCGTAAAGGAAAAAACAACTCAACAACGTATCAAGAAGGTGAACCTGGCGTACCTTACGGCATTGGTTCGGAGTTGGGCGGACATACCGCAATCCACCCAGAATTAGGCAATTTCGACGACCTAAAACATTTGATAAATACCTGTAAATCAATGGGTATTGAGTTAGCAATGGATTTGGCCATTCAATGTTCACCCGATCACCCTTGGGCAAAAGAACATCCAGAATGGTTCAAAATACGCCCTGATGGAACGATTCAGTACGCTGAAAACCCGCCGAAAAAGTATCAAGATATTTATCCTATTAATTTTGAATCAGAAAACTGGCAAGGACTTTGGCAAGAACTCAAACACGTAATGATGACATGGGCAGAATGGGGCGTACGAATTATACGGGTGGACAATCCGCATACGAAGGCTTTTGGCTTTTGGGAATGGGTGATTGCGGAAGTACATGCAGAGTATCCCGATATGATTTTCTTGGCCGAAGCATTTACGAAGCCCAAAGTAATGGAACAATTGGCAAAATTGGGTTATACGCAGTCGTACACTTATTATACATGGCGAAATTCTAAGTGGGATTTGATTAGTTACATGAATGAATTGAACGCACAAGCTACCTATATGCGACCCAATTTTTGGGCAAATACCCACGATATTTTACCGTATAGCTTACAAGGGGGACTCGAACCTTTGTTTTTGATTCGGTATTTTATGGCGGCAACTTTATCTTCTAATTACGGAATTTTTGGTCCATTTTACGAATACATGATTAATGAAGCAACGCCAGGAAAAGAAGAATATAAAAACTCGGAAAAATACGAAATAAGGCACTGGGACTGGAATATGGAGAATAAATTGACCCATATTATCCGCATCACCAATCAAGCGAGAATAGAAAATACGGCTTTGCAACGGACTAATAATATCACGTTTTGCGATATTCAAAATGATAATATTTTGGCCTATTTAAAAACCGCTTGGAACGGAAACAGAATTTTAGCCATCGTAAATCTCGACCCTTACAATACCCAAAGCGGATACGTGAGAATACCGCTAAATTTAATCTACAAGCATCCCGATGAAGAATATATCGTTCATGATTTATTGACGGGTGCGAAATACTTTTGGCGAGGAGAATATAATACCGTAGAATTAAATCCGCAATTGATGCCAATGCACCTTTTTCGGATTGAGGATTTGTAAAGAAAGATATTACTAAAAATCCCTTGACAGACTATATCTTAATCAAGGAATTTTTTTTAAAAAACGGCATTTTAACTAAAATAAATTACATAAAATCAATTAAAATCCATATATGCACTTATTTTTGTTTCAATAATTAAAGTAAATTAAAAATGAGTGAGCTTAAAAATAAAAAAACCTAAAAATAACCGGATTACTATGAAGAAAACGTTAAAAAAAGTCGCTCTCATTTTCGTTTCATTCGTGTCAGTAATTGTCATTTTGGGGTTAATATTAGCCTACCTCCCAAGTAAATCAAGAATTAGTAATCACGGGATTTCGCCCGAAGAAGCAGCTATTTTAAGACTGAAATACATAGGAGTTCATCAGCAGTTTACGACTACTGACGGAGAATCACTTTTTCTTCGTAGATGGAATCCTGATAGTATAATTCAATCTAAAAAAGATATTACTGTCTTGATTTTTCACGGATTTACGGCTCACAGTGGAGCTTATGATATGGCTGGCGTTCCACTTTCGGCGGTTGGCAACAATTGGTAGTTTGGTTAAATAAAACTTTCAAATCTTAATTCTAACCACCTTGGAACCACAAACTAATCTCCGAAAATCATGGTATGTCGTTAGCATTCTGACCTTAGCCTACGTTTCTTCTTTCATTGACCGTCAAATACTTTCTCTTTTGGTAGAACCCATTAAAAGAGATTTACAGATTTCAGATACACAAATTAGCCTTTTAATGGGACTTTCATTTGGTATTTTTTACACCATTTTGGGCATTCCTATTGCCCGATTAGCAGATTTGAAAAGTCGTAAACAAATTATAGGTTGGGGCATTGGCCTGTGGTCGTTGATGACGGCTGTTTGTGGAATGGTGGGCAATTTTACGCAACTATTCTTGGCTCGGATGGGCGTTGGTGTGGGAGAAGCCGCACTTTCTCCTGCCGCTTATTCGATGATTGCCGACTTATTCCCTAAAAGTAAATTGGCAATGGCAAATAGTGTGTACAATATGGGTATTTTTATCGGTTCGGGTTTAGCTTTTTTGATTGGAGGATTCGTTATAAATATCGTTAAAGTACAAGAAATGTGGCACGTGCCATTGGTTGGAGATGTTTTTCCTTGGCAAGTTGTTTTCTTTTTTGTGGGATTACCGGGGCTTCTGATCGTTTTCTTGATTTCCAGCATTAAAGAACCAATTCGTCAAGGCAATGAGACTGAAAAAGCGTCTTTAGGTCAAACATGGGCTTTCATTTTAAAAAATGCCAAAACTTACATTAACATTAATTTGGGGTTAGGCTTTTTAACTTTAGTAAATTATGCCAACGCCGCTTGGATACCTTCTTTTTTTGTGAGGACTTATGGTTGGACGGCATCAAAATCGGGTACAATTTATGGGATTGTAGTCGTCATTTTTTGTACCTTAGGTTTATGGTTTGGTGGAAAATTAGCGGATAATTTTACGCAAAAAGGATACAAAGATGGCAAAATAAGAGCCTGTATTTGGCTTATTGCTGGGCTTTTGGTTTCCTGTTGGGTATTTCCACTAATGCCCAAAGGCGAATGGGCAGCTTGGGCAATTATCCCCGTTGCTTTCTTTTCATCTTCACCACTTGGAGCGGGTACGGCTGCCATCGCAGAAGTAACGCCCAACCGAATGCGTGCCATGACATCGGCATTATATTTATTTATGGTCAATCTAATAGGATTGGTTTTTGGGCCTTTGTCTGTTGCATTATTGACCGACAAATACTTTCATGATACCACTATGATTCGCTATTCAATCTTGATTGTGTTGGTTTTGGGTACATTTTTAGGATTAGGTTTTATGTATTTATCCTTGAAACCTTATCGCAAAATGCTGACAAATGAGCAATCTTGACATACATTAAGAGTATTAAATAGTCTCTATAAAAGATTCAAACATAATTGGTAAGTAGTAATTACTGGGCATCACAACATTTGCGGCTTAGATTTACAAATTATGGTTTTTTTTGACTGCTTATCACAAATAGCGTGTTCAGAACTAAATTCCCTACCTACTTATGCTGGATTACTTATTTTATTCGTAAAAAAATAAAAATATTTTTCTTTCAAATGTGTCCCCAAATCTATGCCAATTGAAAGATATCCCCATCGAACGGCAGAAAATAATGATAGATTTTTTACGAAAATTTTACTCAAAAAATCTTGTTACCACTGATGTGACTTCCAATAAAAACCTTCGTTACAAATATAATTACAGATAATACAAACATACTTATTGACAAGGAAAAGACCTTTGATTAAGTCATGAATTGAGAAAAAGACGACTTTGGCGGAAGGCATTTTTATCAATTCAATGGTAAACAAAACTTATTGAAAAGGCTTTTCTTTGCGATAAGTAATGAATTGAAAGAAGCTATTTTGGCGGAAATAATTTTAATCAGTTCAATAATTTGTGATTTATAAAAATGAGTGGCGGCTCAAATTTATAATTCGCAATTTGTCTAAGTAGTTATGAATGATTAGCGATCGGGTAACCCCGACTCATGAAAAAAGACCCCATTGTCAAAAGACTTTGGGTTTTTTTTTGATTGGCACGAAACTTGAGAAATATCGAAATTTTAAAAATGTCAAAATCAGAAATACTACTCTATTTTCTGTACAATCTAATTAAAATTACCCATTCATGTAACAACCATATTTTCAGGAGTTTCTAAAAATTCCACTTTTATTTTATGAAAAAAATTATTATTGGCATAATATTTGACTTGTAATTATTACTCAGAGACATTCCGCCAGATGTTAGGATGAGAAAAAATTGCTCCTGTCTAAGCAGTATTGCATAATTTTCCTCTTCGTTTTAATCCTTAATATTTCTCGGCGTTTCTTCTGATTGTTCAGAATCAATCAGTGGTTGTATATCTTTCGATATTAAACCGAACCACTAATAATATTTGAGTATGTGAGACCGCCATTTTGCTATTCAATTTTTAGCGTAGTCCGCCAACTACGTTTCTTGGATAACTGAGCCACCACTTAGTTGCCTTTTGTTAAATGTTTAACAATTTTCCGTCAAGAAAAAATGAGACAATACTTCAAATTTCATTGCCTAAAATAGCATAGATGGATGGAGTATTGTCTTTTTGCGTTTGTGTAAAAGTATCAATCATATCCCTAAATGATTTAGAAATATTAATGCCGCTAAGGCTAATGAGCGAAAGCTCGAAAGACAACTACTTAGGCGGATTGCGTAAAGGCTCGGAGCTATGCACCGAGTCTTTATTTTTATATGACAATCCATAAGTACAAAAAATATTACCTCATAAGAAGAAAATAAATTACAAAAAATACTGAGCTATTCTTGAAATATTACAAAATAAAAATTCATTAATCGTAACGATATATCTACGACTGTCATAATTAAAGATACCGTTTACTTATAAGTTTATCAGAAATTATGATTTGAGTGTATTTTTTATGTGTTGAACGCTTAGCACCAAAAATCCAGCACTAATATTTTATAGATACAACCTTTAATTCTTTTTTCGTGTAATTCTTAAAAAGGTTATATGTCAAAAGGTTGTAGAATAATGAATGTATGTTAATTTTGTCTCATCAAACAAGGAATTTATAGCGATAATGAACTTGTAAGGTACGATTCTTGAAAAGAATCAGTTTATTAAATTATGGCGGTAATGAGATAAATCTATTTTTTTCACACAGAATCAAAATATTGTAAATAAAAAAATTGCCTAAGAAAGGATTTTAAATAATCCAATCCCATGAAACAAAACCCTTGAATTGGCGGATTCAAGGGTTTTTATTTTTTATAGGGATTTAATGAGAAGAGCGACGAAGATAAATCTCGTCGCTCTTCTCATTAAATCCCTAAATCTTATTACTTAATCTTCAAAACAACGCCCGCCAAAGGAGGAATCGTTAAACACAGAGAATAAGCTTTGCCTTGCCACGCAACTTCTTGAGTTATAATGGATGAACCATTCACTTTTCCGCTACCATAAAAGGCGGTATCATCAGAATTTAATACTTCTGTCCAAATGCCTGCCAATGGCACACCAATGCGATAATCAGGTCTTGGAACGGGCGTTAAATTTAGAATAATAATCAATTGTTCTTTCCTGTCATTGCCTTTACGAGCATACACAACAATTGAGTTTTCATGGTCGGTTGTATCTATCCATTCAAATCCGTCCGGCGAAAACTGCTTATCGTAGAGTGCTGGCTGAGATTTATACATATTGTTTAAAGCCTTTACCAAATCTTGCATTCCTTTGTGTGGAGCGTGTTCTAAGAGCCACCATTCAAGGCTTTTTTTAAAATCCCATTCCGAAGTTTGCCCGAATTCCCCACCCATAAATAGTAAGTTTGTACCTGGATGGGTAAACATGTACGTATATAAAAGTCTTAAATTGGCAAAACGTTGCCATTCATCGCCTGGCATTTTTCCAACCATTGATTTCTTGCCATACACAACCTCATCGTGAGAAAAAGGTAGCATGAAATTCTCAGTGAAAGCATAAACGGTAGAGAAAGTCAGGTTATCTTGGCTATATTTTCTATACATTGGGTCTTTTGCAAAATACTTCAACGTATCGTTCATCCAACCCATCATCCATTTTTGTCCGAAGCCTAATCCTCCCGCATAAATTGGGCGAGAAACCCCCGTATAAGAAGTAGATTCTTCCGCAATCATCTGAACATCAGGAAATTGAGCGTAAACAGTTTCATTCAATTCTTTAAATAAAGAGACAGAATCAAGGTTATGATTACCGCCAAAAACGTTCGGTTCCCATTCACCATCGTTTCGAGAATAATCTAAATAGAGCATTGAGGCAACCGCATCCACCCGAAGCCCGTCGGCATGATAACGTTCTAACCAATAGATGGCATTTGAAATCAAGAAACTCCGAATTTCGTTACGTCCATAGTTGAAAATATACGATTTCCAGTCAGGATGATATCCTTTCTTCATATCCGGATGCTCGAATAGATGTGTACCATCAAATTCATATAACCCGTGCGAATCGCCTGGAAAATGCGAAGGAACCCAGTCCAGAATTACCCCAATATCATTTTTGTGACATTCCTCCACTAAATACATAAAATCTTGGGGTGTTCCAAAACGAGAGGAAGGCGCAAAATAACCCAACACTTGATAACCCCACGAAGGTTCGTAAGGATGTTCCATGATGGGCATAAATTCTACGTGCGTAAAACCCATTTCTTTCACATATTTCACCAAGTGGTCGGCAAGTTCAACGAAAGAAAGTTTCTGGTCATATTCTTTTCGTTTCCATGAGCCAATATGAACTTCATATACTGACATTGGGGAAGCCAACGAATTATTTTTATGGCGTTTTGCCATCCAATTCGCATCCGTCCATTCGTACCAATTGTCCCAAACGATAGAAGCCGTGCGAGGTGGAACTTCAAAACTTTGAGCGTAAGGATCCATTTTTTCTAAAAACCGTCCGTCTTGGGTTTGAATACAAAATTTATACGTTTCGCCTTTCCCAAGGTACGGGATAAAACCTTCCCAAATCCCCGAAGAATCCCAACGAACGAAGAGATGATGCGTGTCTTTATCCCAATAATTAAAATTTCCAATTACAGAAACTGATTTTGCTGAAGGAGCCCAAACCGAGAAATAAACACCCTTAACTCCTTGAAATTCAGTAATATGTGAGCCAAATTTTTCGAAGAGACGGTAATGTTTTCCTGCTTTAAAAAGGTCAACATCAAAATCGGAGAAACGGCTAAATGTTTCTACATTTTTGAGTTGAACGGGAGGTTGATCAGTTTCCTCGACAACGGCTACGACTTCTTTTTTCGTCGTTTTTTTCTTAGTTAGTTCGGTTGTATTCGTTACTATTTTGGACGTTTTTGCCATTTTTGTTTATGGTTAATGGAGGATGTTTTTTGTCTATTCGTAAAGATAAAATTTCTTTTGTAATAGTTTAGTAATATTAGAGACTGCTAAGAAAATAAATTCGTAAAATAGCCTTTGTAATTCGGCTGAGAAAATCAGCTATCATTTTGGGACAAATGATTAATAATTGTTCTGGGATCAACTTTCCCACGTTTCATTATTTTTTTATAAATTATTCATCTATTACATTTAGTAGAGGGTTATTAATCTTCCGAAGTTACAATATTTTCGTGGAAAATTGGAATTTTCAAGATTGCTATTGGCACAATAAAGCAGGGGCTTTTTTTGCTTGTTTAAAGCCACGATAGTCTCCAATATTGCGTGAGGAGTTGGTAGCTTCGAGAAAATTTAGAAAAGAAAAATGATAATTTAATCGGCTGAATTACTGATTTTAAAGAGCAGTGCAAAATAAGGGACTGACCTTATTTATTGTATCTTAACGAGTAGTAAGTAATAACTGAATCTGAAATTTATTAAAAAAGGGCAAGGATTTAGGAAAAGGGTTATCGAATTTGTTTGAGAAAACTTTGGGTGGGATCGGAATTTTATAAGTAATATTACAGTATTTTAAGGAATTATCCAAATATCAAAAAAGTTATTTAGTTTCTGGTAAATTTCAATTTCTTAAATTTTCATATTCATTTCATTTATTAATATCTTTGTGGGCTATGCAACGCAAACTCATTCTATCAAGTCCACTTCTGGAAATTACCATCAGCCGTCTCTGTCAAGAATTGATAGAGAATCATCAGGATTTTTCAGATTCCGTCATCATTGGTTTACAGCCCCGAGGCATTCATTTTGCCAAACGAATTCATCAAGAATTGGAACAAATTACGGGCATAAAAATCCCTTTTGGTTATTTAGATGCAACCTTCTATCGGGATGATTATCGTCGCCGTGAATTGGTAAAAGCCAACGAAACAAAAATCTCTTTTGTTATTGAAAATAAGCAAGTTATCTTAATTGACGATGTGCTGGCAACGGGTAGAATGGTACGTTCAGCCTTGGATGCCATGACGGCTTTCGGCCGCCCCGAAAAAGTAGAATTATGCGTTTTGGTGGATAGAATTTATAATCGAGACATTCCGATTCATGCTGATTATGTCGGTAAAAAAGTGAATACCTTGGATACCGAAAAAGTATTAGTGGAATTGAAAGAACAAGGACACGAAGAAGATAAAATTTGGTTGATAACTAATTAGGGATTGGGTAAATAGGGTTTAAGAACTTAGGCTTTCATTTTTCCTAATCCCTGATTACTTAATCCCTAATCTCCAAACAAAAGATATGCAAAAACTAAGTACAAGACATTTGTTGGGCATAAAAGACCTCACGCCCAACGATATTGAACTCATTATGGCAACCGCCCGTGAGTTCAAAGAAGTCATTAATCGTCCTATCAAAAAAGTACCTTCTTTGCGTGATGTAACGATTGCGAATGTGTTTTTCGAGAACTCTACTCGTACTCGTTTGTCTTTTGAATTAGCCGAAAAACGCCTTTCAGCCGATACCCTAAACTTCTCAGCTTCAGGAAGTTCTGTCAAAAAGGGAGAAACGCTTTTGGATACTGTCAATAATATTTTGGCCATGAAAGTGGATATGATTGTGATGCGTCATGCAAGCCCTGGCGCTCCCCATTTTTTGGCAAAACACATAAAAGCGAACATCGTGAACGCTGGTGATGGCACGCACGAACACCCAACCCAAGCGCTTTTAGATTCGTTTTCAATGCGTGAGAAATTAGGCGGAGATTTAACGGGAAGAAAAATTGCCATTATCGGTGACATTCTTCATTCGAGAGTTGCCTTATCAAATATTTTAGCCCTCAAAAAACAAGGAGCCGAAGTGACACTTTGTGGCCCTGCTACTTTAATTCCGAGATACATAACTGATTTAGGCGTAAAAGTTTCGCACGATGTTAAGAAAACGTTGGCTTGGTGCGATGTGGCAAATGTATTGAGAATTCAGTTGGAACGTCAGCAAATTAAATATTTCCCTTCCCTCCGTGAATATTCATTATACTTCGGAATTAACAAAAAAATGTTGGACGATTTGAACAAAGAAATCGTGGTGATGCACCCCGGCCCTATCAATCGTGGCGTGGAATTATCGTCCGATGCCGCAGATTCGCATCATTCCATTATTCTTGACCAAGTGGAAAATGGCGTTGCCGTGAGAATGGCAGTGTTGTATTTATTAGCAGGACAGAATTAAAGAATACATAATAGTTAATAGAGAATAGTTTATGGCCAATTAAACAATTCTCTATTAACTATTACTTGTTAATTTAAACCCCTCCGATGATAATTAATCTGTCCAGTATGATACGTCAAATGTCCGTGCAGATGAATTAAAAAGTATTCCGTATTCATTTCATAGCCTAACACATTTTCTGGATAAATAGCTTTCATTTGTTCCTCAGTAAGAGTTGAAAGCACTTTTGATACCACCAGATTTACCTCCTCAATTGATTTTAAAAGTGTTTTTTGGGGAATATTTTTAGCCGAAAATTCTGCCTCACGGTTACGCACGTAACCCGTATTGTCTAAATTCTTTCCGAAATAAGTATTCAAATTACCCATCAAATGCAAAGCAAGATTTCCGCCCGAATTGCTGGTACCGTCTAAAATTTCCCAGAGTTTCGAATCGTCTTGATACATTTCAATTTCTTTATAAAGTTTTTGAATATCTCTTTGAAAGAGTTGGAGAAGGGCTTGTTGCATGATATAATTCTTAATTTATTTTGCCCATTTTTTTAATTTACGAGCATAAAAATGCTGATAAGGCAAGACAATTATTTCAAATAATTGCTGAAAAATTCTACCAATTTGAAACAAAGTGGAAGGATAAATATGCGTTTTATTCGTCAGAATGCCTTTTATCATTGCCTCAGCCACCGCTTCGGGCATTTGGACAGGAAAAGGAACAACAATATTTTTTTGAGAAGCGTCAACGGAGCGATTGAAGAAATTTGTTTTAGTAGCAATCGGATAAACCAAAGAAAGATTTCCTAAATCTTTCATTTCAAAACGATAAGCATCTTCAAAACGGTCGAGCGCAGCTTTGGTGGCACCATAAAATGCATAACCAGGAATTGCCACTTTTGCCATTGCCGAAGATGTCATTATTACAAAATATTCTCGACCCACATTCAAAGCCTTCATTTTCTGAAAAGCGTAAATTGGCGAAAACACATTAACTTGAAAAATCTTTTCGATACGTTGCCAATCGGGTTCAGCAATGACTTAATAATAAGCGAAACCCGCATTGGCAATGAAAATATCAATGGCTTGAAACTGCGCAATGGCAAATTCAAAAAGCCTATCAATTTCCGATTGTTGAGATAAATCACAGACAAAGGGAATGATTTTATCGGAAACATTTTCAATTTTATCAAAATCAACAGTAATTATTTTAACGCCCTCAAAATCAAGCAATTGATTCAACAAAGCTTTCCCAATTCCTGATGCGGCACCCGTGAGAATAATATTTTTATGAGCAATTTGCATGGGTCAAATTTTATTCTGTCAGACTATTATCTGACAAATATAATCCATCGTTAATTCCTAAATTTTCTATGTAAACTATGAAATCTATATGGTTGCAAAGTAATCCTTTTTCACCAAAGGCACATTAAAATTCATCTCAAAATCCTTGACTTTCATCGTAATTAGCGGAGACGTTTTTGATAAATCTGGAAAGAATTTTCTGTCCACTTCCATCGTTTTTATCGAAGCCAAAATTGCCTTCCCTTTCGCCGTTGGATTGGTGACAATGAGGTCTTTCCGTAGTTTTTGAACAATCGTTAAAGGTAAAATTGAAGTCGTGATTGGAAACGAAATAAAGCCCTTTTTAATCGTGGTATTAAAGAATTCTTCTCCTTCAATACTGACAGAAATATCTTCCGAACCGTCAGGATTTGTTTGCCAATCAAAATCGGCAAACTCCTTCGGGATTCCCCAATTTTCGATGCCATTATACACGCTATCACGACTGGAAACGTATATTTTTGAAATTGAAAACATCTTTTTCCAATCGAAAGTGAACATTCCGGGAATAAATAACAGCTCCTGATAAGGTCCAACGCCCGAGGTTTTATAATTTACCAACATAACCGTTCCAATGTACCCCAAGAATCTATCTCGTTGGTAATCAGCCATAAAGCTATATTCTTTCACAAATTCCTTCGAGAATTTATAGACCATGATGTAGGCATCTCCCGTAAGATTCCACGGTGCTGGGGCGATTTTTATTTCTGGGAAATGTTCCATATTGAATATTTTGAGTTAAAAATTATCATTTCAAATACAACCCCAAATACGCTTCCATTTCCACTTGAATTTTCTTTGCCTCCTCTCCTGCTTTCTGAGCAAAATCTTTTTCCGAAGACACATAAATAATACCTCTCGAAGAATTCACTAAAAGTCCACATTGCGAATTCATGCCGTATTTTGAAACCTCTTCTAAACTTCCACCCTGAGCGCCAACGCCAGGCACCAACAAAAAATGATCGGGTGCAAGGGTCCGTATATGAGCGAGCATATCTGCCTTAGTTGCTCCCACAACGTACATTAGTTGCTCGTCAGTTGCCCATTCTTGCGATTTACGGATAACCTCCTCAAATAATTGTTTATCATCAGCCACTCGTAAATTCTGAAAATCTTTACTTCCTCCGTTAGACGTTAACGCCAAGAGAATTACCCATTTTTCAGGAAAATCTAAAAACGGCGTTACAGAATCTTCGCCCATGTAGGGGGCAACCGTTACAGAATCAAAATCAAAACCCGATGATTCTTTATCAAAAAATGCCCTTGCGTACAGACCAGACGTATTACCAATATCACCCCGTTTGGCATCGGCAATGGTAAAACAATCTTTTGGAATATATTCTAAGGTTTTTTGGAGGCTCTCCCAACCTTTTGACCCATGCGCTTCGTAGAAAGCAATGTTGGGTTTATAAGCCACCGCAAACTCATGAGTGGCCTCGATAATCTGACGGTTAAACTCAAAAATAGGGTCTTTTTCGGTTAATAAATGTTTAGGAATCTTCTGAATATCAGTGTCTAATCCTACACAGAGGTAAGATTTCTTTTGTTGAATTTGGTCAAATAATTGAGCTTTGGTCATTATTGTTAGCTATGAGTTTTGAGCTTTGAGCTTTAAGAAATGTAAAGTCTATGTCTTAGAAATTTGTTAAATCTTATGATTAACCCTAATTTCGTGAACAATATTAACCTGTTAGGTTTCAAAAACAAAAGATTTTCAACCCAAAACTTTTACAATTCCCCAACAATGCAATTTAAACCCCACGAAATAGAAGGCTTAATTGAGTGTATTCCCACAAAATTTGAAGATGAGCGTGGCCTTTTCTACGAATCATACAACCAGAAACTTTTTGCGGCCAATGGTTTTACTGAAGACTTTGTGCAAGATAATTATTCTTGGTCTAAAAAAGGAGTTGTACGTGGTTTACATTTTCAATATTCTCCCAATGCACAAGGCAAATTAGTTCGTTGCATGACTGGAAAAGTGATGGATGTAGTCGTTGATATTCGTAGGAACTCTCCCACTTTTGGACAGCACGAGAAGTTTGTATTAGATTCAGCAATCGGTAATATGCTTTATGTTCCAGCGGGTTTTGCACACGGATTTGTGGCATTAGAAGAAACAATTTTCGTTTATAAATGTACTGATTACTGGAATAAAGCATCAGAATCGGGTATTATTTACAACGACTCTCAATTAAACATCGACTGGGGCATAGAAAACCCAATCGTTTCAGCTAAAGATTTGGTCCTGCCTACTTTTGCAGAATTAAGATAAAATGAGTTATGAGTTATGAGAAAGTGCTTTTTGGATAATTATAGTTCTAATTAATTCATAAATCAACCCTCATAAGTCATAACTAAAAAACTACATACGCAGTTTCTCAATTTCCCGAATCACGTTCACAATACCTTTCAACGGAATTTTCACCCAGTCGGGACGATAACTTATTTCGTACCCCAATTCATAGACAGCCTTTTCGAGTAAATAAATCAACATCAGAAAGTTTATTTCATTATTATTTTTAAATAATGGATGCGGCTTTCCGAAAGTATCTAAATATTTTTCCATGTACGTTTGTTGAATCAATTTATACCAACGGTCGGCGGCAGTTTGCACTCGCACAGGGTCAAATTTTGCCGTTTCGGGGTCATTAAACATCTTAGCGGAAATGGCATAATGATAACTTCTAATCATTCCAGCAACATCTTTTAACGGCGAATGTTTAATCTTACGGTCGGTGATGGCACTTTCTGGTTCGCCTTCAAAGTCGATGATGATATAGTCATTTTTTGTAGCCAAAACCTGTCCTAAATGATAATCTCCATGAATTCTAATCCGCTGAGAATCAATCTCTTTCGTTAGAATATCCTTCGCAAATTCATCAATTAATTCTTTTGATTCCATAAAATCCCAAGCCAATTTTCGGGTTACAGGGTCAGTGATTTTCGTATAATTATCAATCAATAAATTATACCGTCTTTCTAATAAATCCGACAAACGTTTATGGATAAATTGGCGATACTCATCATTGAAAGGTTCTGGAGCGAACATTTTATCGGCCTCTGGAGCGTATAAAGCTATGTGCATTTCGGCAGTTCGTTGAGCCAATAATTCCACTTGGTCAAAAACGTCTTCTTCGATAGAAAAAGTTTTTTCGGAAAAAGCTTCCACAAAAGAATCTAACTGCTCGCCAGTTTGCACCCAACTATCCGCTTCATTTTCAATCATACGCTGTATCATGCCAAGAGTTACATCAGGTTTACCCTCTCTTTTCCAAACAAAGCTACCCGCAAAGGCAGGAATGTAAGCAAAATCAGAATTCTCAGTAATAAATTCCACCATATCGACTTCAGGATTTGTTTCTTCAAATAATTTACGATAAAGTTTAAGAAAATATTTATCGCCAAAGGTCAAAGCCGAATTGGATGAATCTACGGGCAGAACTCGAGAAGAAATAGTGGCTTTAATATCTTCACCAGATAATCCTTTGCCACGATTAAATTCAATTTTCCCATTCTTTCTTTGTGAAACATTTTCGGCATGCGCTACGTGATAGAAGAGCGCCTGCTGAAATCGTTCATCATAGATAGCATCAACTACCAAACCACGCTTTTCATTGATGTAGGCCAGTGTTATGACGCCTTTTGGCGCAATATCTTGTGTATGGGTAGAATCAATAAAAGAAATAGGCAACAGATAGGTTTCGGTTTCGCCATCGCCATAACGCACCTCCACGATAAATAATAAAGCAATAGAATCCTTGATGGGGAGTTCCATGGCGTATTTAATCGTAAATTTTTCCTGCAAACGAGCCTTACCCGCAAACCAACGGCAGGTATTCATATAAGGGGGCAGAATGTTAATTTCAAAGTCTTCCAACATTTTCTTATCATTCTGAATATCCTTCCAAGCCTGTTTAGAGGTCAGCGATGTGGTATTTTCTTGTTTCATTTCTTAAAGCAAAATCGTTGAGTTTTTTAAATAGCATTATTTGACCTTAAATTTATAATATATTTAGATACAAAAAAACGAACCGCCCTACTTTCTAAAAATTACAAAAAAAATAAAAAAAACATTTTGAGCCAAGCTTTTGATAATCAATGGTTTCAAGATTTATTATAAAAATATTTTATTTTTTTCTCGATAAGCGCTTGTCAAATTAAAAAATCGCCGTACCTTTGCACCACGAAAAACGAAAAGAAAAACACTAATCGAAAATCGTAATAACCCAATGGTCCGTTCGTCTAGGGGTTAGGACACGTCCCTTTCACGGATGAAACACGGGTTCGATTCCCGTACGGACTACTCAATTACATTGTAAATGCCTGACTATCAATTAGTTAGGCATTTTTATTTTTATCGGGGTACACTTTGGGGTACACTTTTAGGAAATATTTTAATTGAGGGTACACTTTTAAAACTTCTTACCCACAAAAAAAAGAGGTCGTTAAACCTCTCCTTTTCTCGAAATATATTTTATCCACTAAATTAAGTTCCTAAAAAAATAACCTAAATCCTTAAGACTTCTACCATTTTATTAAATCATTGTACTGACCCGTTCCCATTGCCTTCCACATTGATTTTGTCATACCAAACTCGCTCCATCGTTTATTATCACAATAATTTCTTTCAATCATAAATCTATCAAATCTTAACGCTCGTTTAGTTGGTACGCCTTTATGGGTTTTCGTTCTGAGGTTTCCAAACTTTTCAAGTTTACTTTCCATCTCAAAATATTTGGTATTCCAAAAATCTGACTTGCTACTTTTCTGAGTGCTGAAATACAAACGATTCTGATACGCCTCTCTACATTTGAATTTATCAGCACCATAGGCTAAATATAAAATTCTACTTCGTTTACCACTATGAGGGCAAACCATGTATAAAACTTTACCTTTTCCTAAATTAGAATCAACTTCTACTAAATCAACTTTATAATCATATCCCGTTTGCACCCCGTTTAAATCGGTAATGGTATATGATAATCTAATCCATTTTTCATTTGGTGTATGCTTACTTAAAACTCTCATACTCCCATTTGGCTCACTCCTGATACTCCAATTTATAACGCCCTCAATACTTGCATTTTTTTTAACTAACCCGTTGTTAAGTAAAAATGATAAATCAAGTCTTCTGGCTTCTGAGGTGAAAATTGCACCAGTTCTAAATCTTCCCATAATTTCAGATAAAAACTAATATTAACATACTCAATAGGCAAAAAAACCAATTTTCTAAAACTTCTGTAACTATGAAATTTATTACTTTCTTCACGTCATTATAATTTCACTAAAAATACTAACTATTTTCTGTAAAATTACCATTAAACAGAAACAATAATTGGTAATTTAATAATTAACAGATTATTTATCTAAAAATATTCAATTTAAAGAAAAATAAAGGGTACGTTTTCAAAACGCACCCTCTGAATGATTCCCTAAAATACTTCTTTGGTTGGCTCAACTTTAACAGGATTGTTAATCTTTTCAAGTTGCTCTTGTACGTGGTTCATTCGTCCGTTATGATGTGCCATAAATAAATCATCCAATAGTTCGTTTAGTGAGTAGTGCAACATTCTAAAACCTTCCGTGTTGTTATTCTCCTTAAAACTCTCTGAATGAAAAAACTCTGAAAAGACTTCTTGTAAATCGTTCTTAACATCAATAAAATATTCATTCTTAGAAGTCATATCTGTTAAATAATCGGGGAACTTTACGTTCTCAATTGTATAATTTTGTTTTTCAATTTTTAATAAAGTTGTCATGTTCTTATGATTTTTTGTTTTTAAATATTTGAATTGATTTTTTAATTTTTATAAACCCATTGTTTTTGCTGCTCTGATAATTTCACCAATACCGAAACATCAAATAAAGTTGGTGTAATTAATATCTTATCATACTGTCTCATAAATCCGTGTCGGGGGTTGCTCTTTCCGTTGCGTACATCTTTTTTAATTTTGCACCTGTCAGAACAATACCCTAATTGATTCTCATTTAAAACTTTCCTGCACCCTGCACACTTTTTTATTTTGGCGTTGGTGTGTTGTCCCAAATATCTACTATGTGAGATGTTGATATTTGGGACAAATTGACCTTTTTCAATATCTTTTTCATTTGATGAATAAGGAAATAAACCCAACGCAAAAACATTATATCCATCATTTGAATTTTGTGATATTTGGGACAACTCTAAACTTTTTGCTCTGATTAAATCAGATACCACGCTCCTAAAATCTACGTTTGTACGGTGGCGTACTAAAATACTTTTAAACTCATGTTCTAAACGTTGTAACCTTTTACGCTCCTTTTC
>JBBAKY010000056.1:0-24235 GCA_040403295.1 Arcicella sp. | reverse complement strand
CAGCGGTTTACGCTATGCTATCTTACTTTTGGCCCAATAAGGGACTTGCAACCAATATGGGTCACAAGTCCCTTATTGGGCCTAAAATTACATAGCATAGCCTAACTCTCTAAAAGTCAACATCTTACAGTTTCGATTTTTGAGATTTTATAAATACAACTTACTGATTATCAAGTATTTAACTTTTTATATTTATTTTGATGAAGATAGCCACCAATTTCGACTTTTCGATATCTGAGAAACTTGTAAAGTGTCATTTTTGAAACTCTAATCTCTGAGGCGATTTTATTAACTGCTATACCTCCTTGCTCGCAATATTGTTCGGCTTCTATGGTTTTCGACTATCATCTTTACCAATGTTGCCGTAAATTTTTAATATTATGTTGTCTATTAATTATCTTGCCTTTTCATACTAAACATCCATTAGGGCAGAAAAGGCGGTCGAAGGCAAGGAATGACCAAAGAAGCCCAAAAAAAGTAATTTTAGCAGAATCTTATTACAAACAAGGGGATATGGCAGTCAATAAAATCGCTTTGGAAATAGGTGTTTCAAAAATGACACTTTATAAGTATCTGAGGTACCTAAAAGACAAAATTGGTGGCTATCTTCATCAAAATGACTCTAAAAGTCAAGTGATTGAAATTCAGTAAGTTATATTTTATAAAATCTCAAAACACAAATCGTAAATAGTTGATTTTTAGAGGATTATACTACGCTATGTAATTTTAGGCCCAATAAGGGAGTTGCAACCCCATAAGTAATCTTAAACTGCCTTTCTTGAAAAAATAAGTGCTTGCACTACACTTTTCGATACACTCCTAAACTAACTAATAAAAGGCGATTTTTAAGCATTTACTATCATAATAGGTATTATATTTGTTATTTGAATAATACACATAATCCTCATTAAACGCTTTAATATACTATTGGTTGCAGCTAAAGAAAAGTAAAAAATTTCCCACGACTTCCGTAGATTTTTTTAGTCTCTATAAAATTACGTTTGTACGATTGTAAGAGCATACATTTTGATGATTTAATTAATTTGTGCGTTTTTAAACAAAATCTTGAAGATTTTGAAAATCTGGTTGTTTTTTAGACTTTAAAATTAGAGAGCGGTAAGATAAATTATCAGATAATAACCCCCTGCTAAGGCTCTACAATTGCTCACAGGTGATTTTATAGAAACTAAAAAAATCTACGGAAGTCGTGGGAAATTTTTCACTTTTCTTTAGTTGCAACCAATGTGTCGCTAATCCCAATAGATGCCATAGTATCTGTGACAATCTTGAGAAAATGAGCTTCTAACTTCAATAAGTGCGAAAAATTCTCTTTTTGAATATCTTGTTTGATAGGTATAATTTTCGACTTTTTGTCATGAAAACCTCAATGATGAAGACTTTTAAGATTGGGAGCCACAGAACATTTTACAAAATATTAACTTTTGGGGGTGTCCAAGTGAAAGGATTTACTAAGAAAAGAGGTCAAAAAAAATGAATCCGAATGAAAAAGTCAAGTAATTGACAATCAGTGATTTATGAAATTTATTTTGAAAAAATAGTATTGATAACTAATTGCATTTCAGTGACTTACGCTATGCTATCTTACTTTAGGCTCAATAAGGGACTTGTGACCAGCTTTGATAAATTGTAGAATTATCCTTAATTTTATTACTACAATACGAGGTTATCTCAACATAAAAATACAGAATATTTTAGGACATACTCATCTTTCGAGAATTTCTATGCTCTATGATTTCCTAAATAACTCAAAATTCCTTACTGATAATGGTTAATATACTCAACTCGCCACTCAAAGAAGCTAACGACCATACTGAAAAACGCCAACAAAAGCAGTTTAAGAACATTGTTCGGTGTTTATCCAAATCTGACTCAGCACTTTCGATTCCTGACATTGCTGAATATGTCAAAATAAGTGTTCCAACTTGTACAAAATTGGTTAGAACCTTGGTCGAGAAAAGCTATCTTATTGAAGAAGGAAAAAAAGAAACGGAAAATGGTCGCCGTCCTGAGTTTTATGCCCTAAATAAGCAACGTTTTTATGCCATTGGCGTTGAGATTTTGCTAAAATTCATTCATGTAAGTATTGTAAGAATAGACTCGAAACTATTATATGAAACCAGCAATAACCAATTTGTTTTGGAAAATACACCCGAGGGATTGCAATATGTTGTAACGTTTATTAAAGATGCCATTACTGAAAATCAACTTAAAAACGATCAGATTATAGGATTGGGGGTTGGTCTTGCGGGGACGGTGAACGTCCATACGGGCGAAACGAAATATTTTAATTTTATGGGTGTATCGTTCAAAAAATACTTAGAAAATACGTTCAAAATACCCGTTATTATAGATACCGACACCCGAGCCATTGGCATAGCCGAACAAGTGATGGGTAAAGCTCAAGGTATTGAAAACGTGCTAATTGTTAAAGTAAGCCGAAGCATTGGGTTGAGTGTAATCTTGAACGGAAAGATGATTGTGGGTGGCACGGGGCAAGCGGGGGAATTTGGGCATTTACAATTAGGCAAACTCGGACGACTTTGTGTTTGTGGTAAAAAAGGATGCTTAGAAACCGAAGTATCTGGTGTAGCCTTGCAAATAGACCTCAAAGAAGCACTCATAGAAGGTGAAATTTCTAATTATCTTCAAGTAGAAAACGTGGATTCCTACCAATACCACGATGTGTTGAAAGCTGTTCTAAACGGTGACGCTCTTGCTCTCAAACTAATATTAAATCAAGCGGATAAATTGGGGCAAGCTCTCGGAAACATCGTTAATCTACTCAATCCAGATTTAATTGTCATTAGTGGTGAAATAGTGATGATTCAAGATTTCTACATTGATGCTCTTAAAATGGGTTTAAAAAAAACCAGTCTCATTGACTCTCTCGCCAATTGCCGAGTAGAAGTATCAAACTTGGGTCGCTATTTTAGCTCGAAGGCTGCGGCTGCCATAGTTTTTAAAAACTATGATTTAACCAAATATTAATGTTATTGTTCTTTTTACTGTTAAGTAATTCTACGTAAATAGTTGTCCTTTTGCGTTTCATTAGGCATTTAATTATCAAATACTTATTTTACTAATGATCTGCGATTACTCAATTCAAATATAAAATTCAGAACTGTGCTTAATTTCTTTCAAAACAAAAGTACTGTTTAGGATTCCTATGTTCTCAATTTTTGAAAGTTTATATTTGATAAAATCATGGTATTCTTCTAAGCTATTCACGTGGACTTTAAGTACAAAATCTACCTGCCCAGCCAAGTGATAACATTCTTGGACTTCTTCTAACTTCCGAATCTCTTGCTCAAAATTTTCGATAAATGCCTCATTGTGGTATCGCATAGAAACCTGACAAATTGAAGTAATCGACCTATTAATGAGGTCTTTATCTAATATTGCCACGTATTTTTTTATGAATCCTAAACTCTCCAAACGCCTAATTCGGTCATAAATTGGCGATGTTGTTAGCTTCAACTCACTGGCAATTTCTTTGGCTGTTTTCTTTGCGTCTTTTTGTAAAATACGCATGATAATTTTATCGGTTTCGTCTAATTGTTGCATAATTCCATAAAATTTATGTCAGATGAAGTATAAATATATTAATATTCCGTAAAAGTAACGGCTATGTATGTATATCAAAACTATTTTAACTGATTTTGTGCCACAATAACCAATATTATACCTCATATATTACTTTTACGAGTAAATATTACGGTAATATTATACTTCATCAATAATAAGACTTTGAACACAGCTAAGATTCTAATAGTAGGGGCAAATGGGCAACTTGGGTCGGTTTTGACTGAGGCGCTCCAAAAAAAATATGGTATTGAGCAAGTTATAGCCTCAGATTTGTATCATAAACCTGATTATAATGAGTACTTTGAAGTATTAGATGGTACAGACTTCAATCAACTGCATCAAATAGTAGTTAATCACAAAATCACAGAAATATATCATTTAGCGGCTATTCTGTCTGCCAATGGCGAGAAAGACCCAATCCGTACTTGGGACATAAACATGAAAGCCCTGCTAAATGTATTAGAAGTAGGAAGAATTGAAAAAATAGATAAGATATTTTATCCAAGTTCAATCGCTGTTTTTGGTAATTCAGCACCCAAAGGGATTTGTCCACAAGATTCGTTTTTGGATCCAAGTACCGTTTATGGCATAAGCAAGGCGGCGGGCGAAAATTGGGCAAATTATTACTTCAATCGCTATGGTTTAGATGTGCGTTCGTTGCGCTATCCTGGGGTTATTGGCTACCAGTCGTTGCCTGGTGGCGGTACGACAGACTATGCCGTTGATATTTTTCATAAAGCGATTTGCGATGAACCATATACTTGTTTTCTATCAAAAAATACTCGTTTGCCCATGATTTTTATAGACGATGCCATCAAGGCAACGCTTCAACTCATGGAAGCCCCAAAGGAAAGTATCAAAACCCGTACTTCTTATAACTTAGCGGGTTTAAGTTTTACACCTGAAGAAATCGCTGAGGAAATCAAAAAAAATATTCCCAATTTTGTCATTGATTATGAACCAGATTTCAGGCAGCAAATCGCTGAATCTTGGCCACAAGTCATTGATGACAAAGAAGCACGAGCAGAATGGGGCTGGAAGCCAAGCTATACTTTGAAGAACATTACAGAAATAATGATTTTAAAATTACAAGAACAATTAACTTTTGCATAAAACCATGTTTGATAATATCAGAGAACAATATTCAGAAGAAATATCACTCATCAAAGAGGCAGGTTTGTATAAATCGGAAAGAATAATTACTACGCCACAGTCGGCTAACATAAACACTCAAAATAAAGATGTGCTGAATCTGTGTGCAAACAATTATTTGGGGCTTTCGTCGCACCCTGAAGTACTTGAAGCAGCCATCGAAACCATCAAAACACACGGTTTTGGCATGTCGTCTGTAAGGTTTATTTGTGGAACCCAGGATATTCATAAAGAATTGGAGCAAAAAACGGCTGACTTTTTGGGTACAGAAGACTGTATTCTGTATGCTGCCGCTTTCGATGCGAATGGTGGTGTTTTTGAGCCTTTGTTGGGTGCCGAAGATGCCATTATTTCTGACGAACTTAACCATGCCTCAATTATTGATGGCATTAGGTTGTGTAAATCTGAGCGGTTTCGTTACAAAAATAACAATATGGAAGATTTGGAGCAGCAACTCATTGCTGCCCAACATTATAAGAAAAAGCTAATTGTTACTGACGGTGTCTTTTCGATGGACGGCTCAATCGCTCAGTTGGATAAAATCTGTGATTTAGCTGATAAATACGGTGCAATGGTAATGGTAGATGAGTGTCATGCAACGGGTTTTATGGGAAAAACTGGTCGAGGAACGATTGAGTTGAAAAACGTGATAGGCAGAGTAGATATTGTTACAGGTACTTATGGCAAAGCTTTGGGGGGTGCTTCGGGAGGTTTCACTGCCGCAAGAAGAGAAATAGTCGATTTGCTTCGTCAGCGTTCGAGACCGTATCTTTTCTCGAATACGCTCGCCCCCGCAATTGTCGGTGCTTCGATAAAAGTGCTTGATATTCTGCAACAATCAACTCAACTAAGAGATAAACTCGAAACTAATGCGTCTTATTTTAGAGCAAAAATGACTGAAGCGGGCTTTGATTTATTGCCAGGCGAACACCCGATTATTCCTATCATGCTCTACGATGCACCTTTGGCACAATTATTTGCCGCCAAATTGTTAGAAGAAGGCATTTATGTAGTAGGTTTCTTCTTCCCTGTCGTACCCAAAGGAAAAGCAAGAATCAGAGTCCAAATCTCGGCGGGACATGAAATAGAGCATCTTGACAAAGCCGTTGCTGCATTTATAAAAGTAGGTAAAGAATTAAGCGTTATTTAACAAAGTTTCGATGGAGTTTTACAATTTTATCAACATCGGTGGTACCGTTGCTTTCGCAGTTTCGGGTACTTTAGCGGGAGTCCGCAAAAAACTTGATGTATTTGGGTTGGTCGTCATGGCATTTGTAACATCTGTGGGAGGTGGAACTGTTCGAGATACCCTCATTGGGCATTTACCAGTTAGGTGGATACTTGACTCTTCGATTATTTTGTTGATAGTGTGTGTAACGCTCATCACTATATTGTTCAAAAACCACATCGAAAAATTAGATAAAACCCTTGTGTTTTTTGATTCTTTGGGTCTTGGATTTTTTACCCTCAGAGGTATTCAAGAAGGTCTTGCTATACAATTAAATATTTCTTCTTGTTTAATTCTGGGTACTATTACGGCTTGTTTTGGTGGGGTAATTCGTGATATCTTATTGAACGAAATCCCCACACTATTTCGCAAAGAAATATATGCTACAGCTTGTATCTTGGGTGGAGCAGTATTTTTTTTGTTACAAAAATTCAATATTCCCTCGCAAATTAATGAAACAGTTACGATATTGATTATTTTTGGAATAAGACTGATTGCCGTGAAGATGAATATATCATTACCAAAGTTTGATTAGAATGTGTTTTTCTGACATCAAAAACCAATCAGCAGTCCACACTATTCACTGTCAAAGCCAAGCCTCCTTGTGAGGTTTCCTTGTATTTGTAGTTCATATCAAGAGATGTTTTCCACATGGTAGCAACCACATTATCTAACGACACTTTCGCATCTTTTGGGTCAGACCCAATCGCGATTTCTGCTGCGTTGATTGCTTTGAGTGCCCCCATCGTGTTGCGTTCGATACACGGTATCTGAACCAAGCCACCAATGGGGTCGCAGGTCAAACCAAGATGATGTTCCATGGCAATCTCAGCTGCTACTAACACTTGTTCTGGAGTTCCACCTTGCAGTTCGCAAAGTGCGGCAGCTGCCATAGCCGACGAAACCCCTATTTCTGCTTGACAGCCTCCCATAGCGGCTGATATTGTTGCTCCTTTCTTAAAAATACTCCCCACTTCGGCGGCTACCAACAAAAACCTTTTGACTTCATCAAAGCCTGCTTTATGGTTTTCAGACATCAAATAATACATCAGCACGGCAGGTATTACCCCAGCACTTCCATTGGTAGGTGCTGTTACCACTTTTCCGAGTGAGGCATTGACTTCATTTACGCTCAATGCAAAACAACTTACCCATTTTAATATTTGGCGGAATGTTACATCTATACTACGTAGTTTTTCAAGCCAATCATCTTTGTCTGTAACATTTTCGGGGCCATTTAGAGTACCATAAAATTCAGCGGCTCGTCTTTTTACATTTAGTCCACCTGGCAGAGTTCCTTTGGTGGTACAACCTATATACATACAGTCGAGCATGGTTGTCCAGATTTTTCTGAGTTGCGAATCAATAAAATCACTTGAATTTAGAGCCAATTCATTTTCAAGGACGATTTCTGATATTTTTTTGTTTTGGCAATAGCTCAACAATTCTCTTCCGTTCTGGATTGGAAATGGAATCGAATAGTTTTTGTCAATAACTTGATTTTCGTTTTCTTTTATCACAAAGCCACCACCGATAGAATAGAAGGTTTCGGAGACTTCAGCCTGATTACTATAAAGGGTAAATACAATTCCATTTGGATGAAATTTTAGAAACTTTTTATTGAAAACTATGTCTTTTTCAAATGAAAATTTGATTTCTTGTTTTTTATTAAGTAATAATTTCCCTGTGGCTTTGATGTTATTTATGGCAGGTAGGATCATTGCAGGGTCAGTATCTTCGGGTATTTCCCCCAAAAGTCCGATTGCAACGGCAATATCGGTAGCATGACCTTTTCCAGTTAGAGAGAGTGAACCAAACAGTTCAATTTTTATTCTGAAAATATCTTCGAGGGGTATAATAAGCTCATTCAGTAATCTGTTTGCTGCTTTCCATGGCCCTAAGGTATGTGAACTCGATGGTCCGATTCCAATCTTTAACATATCGAATACTGATATTATTTCCATATTTATTTGTAGTAAAAGTGTAGCTAATTTTACACTGGGTTTGTCAATCAGTGGACAAAGGTGGCAATTTATTTTTAAAACCGGAATTAGGTATCAATTTTGGGCTAATAAAAATATCAGTTCTCCAAAACGGACTAAAAACATTAATTTTAGTGAAATCTCGATAAAATTATATGTAACACTTGTAAGTTAATAAAATATTTTATTAACTTTAACCAATGTTTATAAATATTGTATTTAATTATTGTATTTTTTATTAAAACAATTATGATTAACACTTTATTTTGGACATGAATCACTTACAAATCTAACTATAACAACCATTTATTATATATTAATATGAAAACAAAACTACTCGTATTGGTTTTCACGCTTTTTGGTCAGTTTGCTGTGGCACAGCGAAATATCACTGGAAGTATCGTTGATGCAAGAACCCAAGAAGCACTGCCTGGTGTAACTGTCTCATTGACAGGTACGAATAAAGGCACAAGTACTCAAGCCAATGGTACATTTTCACTCACAGTTCCCAATGACGCAAAAACCATCACGTTAAGTTTCGTTGGGTTCGTGAAGAAAACGATTGTTATAACAGGAAGGGACAAAGTTGACGTTGCTATGGAAACTGACATCACGCAACTAAGTGAAGTTGTGGTAACGGCTCTCGGTATTGAAGGCAAGAAATCACAACTATCTTATGCCACTCAGCGATTAGCCGCCAAAGACTTGAATATGTCTCGCAATGGTGATTTAGCCCAGCAATTATCAGGTCAAGTACCAGGTTTGAGCATTGGTACAAACAGCAGTTCGGGTGTTTCATCATCTCGTATTACCTTACGTGGAGAATCATCATTGAACATTACCAAAAATCAGCCCCTTATCATTTTAGACGGTGTTGTTATTTCCAATAATTTGGATGCCACGGGTCAAGGTGAAATTCCGATTGATTATGGTAATGGTCTAACCGACATTAACCCAGATGATATTTTGGACGTATCAGTTTTGAAAGGACCCAAAGCCGCTGCCTTGTACGGAACACGTGCCGCAAACGGTGCTTTGGTAATTCGTACTAAATCAGGTAGAGAAAAAGAGGGTCTCGGGGTAACATTTACCACGGGTGCTGCCATTGAGGAAGTAAGTCGCTTTTGGGACGTACAAACCCAATACGGTGGTGGTTTTGATAATAATTTTAGAACAGATTGGGGTGGAAATTATGGAGCGCCAACCAATGGACAATCTGTTTCGCAGGTGACTTATTTGTTGCCAAAACCCGATGCAACGCCCTATACTTTCAAGATGGATAGAACTGGGTTCTTTAACCAAGGGCTAAGTTTAAATAACAACATTGCTATTTCAAGTTCAAGCGAAAAATCATACGCTCGTGTTTCAATTGGCTATTTGAATAATAAAGGATTTGTACCCAATACAGACTACAACAAGACCAATATTGGGTTGAGAATGGGAGCTACACTTACTGAAAAACTAAGCGTGGATGTAACCGCTAATTACTCAAATAGTGGTTCAAAAAACTTGCCTGTGTTAGGTGCTGGTGGACAAGGAATCATTAACAGTATGATTTGGGGAATGGGTAATTATGACTTCAATGACTACACAAATTATTGGGCACCTGGCAAAGAGGGTGTTCAACAAAATTACTTTCTGTCGTGGGCAAATAATCCGTATTTAATTGTAAACGAAAACTTGAACGGATTTAATCGTAATCGAATTTACGGAAACATCATGGCAACCTACAAGATTGATCCACATCTGTCATTTTTTGCTCGGGTTGGCACTGATAACTACGATGACCGTCGTCGTTCACGTCGTGCATCGGGACAAAATGGATTTGCGTTGGGGATGTATAGAGAACAAAATATTCGTTTTCAAGAAACCAATGTTGACTTTTTGTTAAGCTACAACAACAAAATTAACGACAAAGTTGGCGTGAGGTTTGATGTAGGAGCTAACCAAATGAATCAAGCAACTTTCAATGGCGTTGCACAAACCAATGCACTTGGGATTAGAGGTGTTTATAATCTTGGTAACGCTGCCGACCGTCCTGTTTTACGCCAAACAGATGCCACCAAGCGTATTAACAGCATTTATGGCTCTGCTCGCTTTGATTATTTGAACAAGATTTATGTGGATGTAACGGGTCGTAATGACTGGTCTTCAACCTTGCCATTAGATAACAATTCATTCTTTTATCCATCGGTTGGGGTAAGTGCAATTTTATCCGAAATGATACAACTGCCAAAAGCCATATCGTATGTACAAGTACGCACCAGTTGGGCAGCCACTGGTAACGACACCGACCCATTATTAATTGAGCGGGTTTTTGCCTTTGGAACTTTGCCAAGTTCAGTGGTTAATACCCCTTTATTGACCAATGTAGGTTTACGTCCAGAGCGTACATCGGCTTTTGAAATTGGTACTGAACTACGTTTTTTGACTGACAAAATTGGTTTTGAAGCAAATTACTACAACAACTTAACAACTGACCAAATTTTGCAAGCACCCGTTAGTCAAGCTTCTGGGGCAATAAGTAGTTTAATAAATGCGGGTAAGGTTCGTAATGCTGGAGTTGAATTATTGTTGAAAATTAGACCTGTTTCTATCAAAGATTTTAACTGGGATATGTCACTTGTTTGGTCACGTAATCGTGGAACGGTTGAGGAGCTTGCTCCTGGGGTGACTTCTTACATTATCGGTCAAGGTCCTTCGGGTGGAACAGTTGAAGGTCGAGTTGGCGGTAGAATGGGGGATATTTATGGTCGTGGATTTGCCCGTTCACCACAAGGGGATATTATTTATGATAGAGTAGCAGTTAATGGAACAACAATTGTTCGTCCAAGAGTAGGTGCTGCTATTATCAAATTAGGAAATTATAATCCTGATTGGACTATGGGATTAATTAACAATTTTAGGTACAAAAATATCAATTTACGTGTTTTCTTAGACTATCGTAATGGCGGGTCACTCGTTACGCAAACGGGTGCATTGTTGTATCGTTCGGGTGTAATTACGGAAACATTAGTAGGTCGTGAGGCACCTATTACCCCAGTTGGCGTATTACAAAATACGGATGGAACATTTACGCCAAATACCATCACAACAACGGGTCAGGATTATTATCGCTCCTATTATGCCGCAGAGAATGTTGAAGCGAATACTTATGATGCTACGTTCTTGAAAGTACGTGAAGTTTCGTTGGGAATTAATCTTAAAAACTACTTCGGTAAATTGCCAGTAGCAAGTGCAAATTTGACAATTTTTGGACGTAATTTATTTACACAGTCAACCAACGCACTTCGTCATTTTAATCCAGAGTCATTTGCATTCAATAGTGGTGCATTGGTTCCAGGTTTTGAGGCTGGTCAATTGCCAAGTACCCGTACAATGGGCTTTAATCTTTCTGTTGGATTTTAAAATATTATATAATAATGAAAAAAAATAACTTAATATACTCGCTTCTGTTGATGATGGTGCTGGTTTTTGGTTGTACCAAAGATTTTGAAGAAATCAACAAAAATACCAACGCTCCAACCCAAACGAATTTGGGTTCGTTGCTACCAAGTGTGATTTTTGAGCCCATTAATCCACATTTTTTGTTGCAGTCTTGGCTCACAGATCAAGTCATGCAGTATGTGGTACGCCGAAACGACAACCAGTTGGATGCCTACGATTTTGCAACAGGTCAAGTCTATTTTGGTGAGGTTTGGAAGGCTAACTACGCAGCGATTCGTAATGCCAATGATATGATTGTGACTGCCGAAACACAGAAACTACCCGCTTACGGTGCTGCTGGAAAGATTATGAAAGCCTATTACATGGCAACCATAACTGAACTTTGGATTGATGCTCCTTTTACCGATGCAGGAAAAGGGGCGGGAAATATTTCACCCGCTTATAATAGTCAGCAATCAATTTATACGGCTGTATTGAAAGATTTGGATGATGCCAATACAATTTTGACAAGTTCTCCTGCCTTTACATTGGGTGGAGATGTGCTGTTTAAAGGCGATGTAAGCAAATGGAGAAAGCTTGCCAACTCATTACGTTTGCGTTATTTACTTCGCTTGTCGAACAAAACGGAGGTAAATGCGGCAACCGAAATCAAGAAAATGATTGATAATCCAACGGCTTATCCAATTATTACCAGCAACGCTGATGCAGGCGTATATGATTTCAGTGGAATTATTCCAGATGCCTCTTCGGTATCAACTTTGTTGCCTACCTCGTTGACGGGTATCAGTCCGTCTAAAAGATTTGTTGATGTGTTACAATCAGTGGACGATCCACGCATAGATTATTTTATGGTAAAGCCAGTAGATGCAGTTGCGTTTCCAAAACATGAAGGCGTAACAAGTGGCACTACCCGTGAAGCGGCACAATCTACTAACGGTAATTCGGATAGAAATACCTCTACTTTAACGCAAAGATTTACGGCTAATCGTGGGCTACTTGACTATGCTTTTATCACTTACTCAGAAGTACAATTCATTTTAGCAGAAGCTCGTATGAAAAATTGGATTACGACGGGTACGGCAAAGGAGTACTACGAAAAAGGAATAGCTGGTAATTTTGATTACTGGAAAATAGCGATGCCAACTGACTTTTTGATGCGGGCTAAGGTGGCTTATGATGGTACAATGGCACAATTAATGGATCAAAAATGGGTTGCATTCTATTTGAATAATACCGTTGAAGCTTGGGGCGAACAGAAAAGAACGGGATTGCCTGCTTTGACAATTGGACCACTTGCTACTACGATTACAAAAGGGATTATTCCAACTCGAGTATTTTATCCAACGCTTGAACAATCAATTAACGGTGATAACTATAAGTCCGCATCAAGCAGTATTGGTGGAGACAATATTACGGCTACTCATTGGTATCAGAAAAAATAATTTTTAACACTATTTTAAGGGATTCACGCACTAATCACATGTGAGTCCCTATTTATTACACGCTCCGTTAATGAAAGAACATTCGAAACAAACCCAAGAGTCTATGGCGGCAGGGGTAGCCTATTTTGACAAATACAAACAAAATGGAATTCCGTTGATGTTTATTGATAGTGTTTTGCCCAACCACTTCCGCATGAATTATGCCATCGTGGGCGATACAGCCGCTGAAAATCCCGCTTACGAAAACCAACGAGCCATTTCAACGCCTCATAATTTTCAGATTGGCATGGCTTGGGCTCCTCCTGGCAATGGTCCACACTGGCATACCCACGACTATATCGAAATGTTTGTCCCGTTAAAAGGTTCATGGCGTTTCTTTTGGTCAAATGACCCAAACCCCGCCACTCCCGAAGGTGATGGCAGTTTCTTATTGAATGAATGGGACGTTATTTCATTACCTGCGGGGGTGTATCGTCGTTTTGAAAATGCCAGTGATGAAATTGCTTGGTTTTTTGCGGTTTTAGAATCACATAAAGTTTATGAAGGAAAGGATCCTTATTGGTCACCAATTGTGGAGAATGAAGCAGCAGGTTTTGGTTTTATGGCAAATGAAAAAGGCAAAATGGTAAAACCTGAAAATGCCGATGCCGTGGACAAAGACTTGCACCAGATACTCAATAAATCATTTGAAGAATTAGAAGGAATATCTTTGCAAGAATTTTCGCCCATTCCTAAAAAATGAAAGAAACCCTCGTAATGATTCCTGGGACATTGTGCGACGTCAGTTTGTTTGAAAATCAACGGAAAGGCATTTCGGATTTAGTTGATTGTAAAGTGGTAGATTGTAGTCGTTGTGAAAGTTTGGTTGACATGGCAAAATTAATTCTATCAGAAATTGAAGGGAATTTTGCGTTATTGGGCTTTTCTTACGGGGGTATTATTGCCTTTGAAATAATGCGAAAAGCCCCAGAAAGAATTACAAAACTGATATTATTGAACACCAATTACAAAGCACCGAGCGAGATAACGATTGCGAGTCAGCAAAAATATTTAAAAATGGTAGAAACGGGCGATTTTAGAAAAATTACCACTGATTTTACCAAAGAAAGTATGTTGCATCCCAATCACGCTAAAAATATCGAAATAAGAGAAAAGGTGTTACGTATGGCGTTGAACGTGGGTGAATTAGGATTTATCAATCAAGTGAAATCTCAACTCAATCGCCCAGATAGTACGAATGATTTACCAAGAATAAGCTGTCCAACGTTGATTGTGACGGGTCGGGAAGATAGAATTTGTCCACCAATATTGCACCAAGAGATGGCTCAACTGATTCCCAATTCAACTTTGGAGATAATTGAAGAATGTGGACATTTAAGTACGTTGGAACAACCCGAAATATTGAATGAGACGATTAGGAAATGGTGGTTGAATGTAAAAAATAACAATGCGTAAAAATAGAATAAAGCAAATATGGCAAGCGGGCGGAACGGTCTTGAATGGTTGGTTACACATTCCAAGTAGCTGGTCGGCAGAGTTGATGGCTCATGCTGGTTGGGACAGCGTAACGGTGGATATGCAACACGGTTTTCACAGCATGGAAACAGCCATTCAATTAATGCAAGCCATTTCGACAACCGAAACCGTACCCATTGCTCGTGCCAATTGGCTTGATGTAGGTCAAATCATGCGATTACTTGATGGCGGTGCTTACGGCATGATTTGCCCTATGATTGACAACAAAATCCAGTGTGAAACCTTCGTGAATGCCTGTAAATATCCACCAATCGGCTACCGAAGTTTTGGTCCAACCCGTGCCAGAGTTTATGGCGGAGCAGATTATGGACTGCACGCCAATCACGAAATTATCACGATGGCAATGGTTGAAACTGCCGAAGCATTGGCAAATATTGACGAAATAGCTTCGGTAAAAGGCTTAGATTCAATTTTTGTAGGTTCAGCCGATTTACTTTTATCATTAACGGGAAAATTAACTGCCGACAAAGACACACAACCAATTATTGATGATGCCTTGAAAACAATCGTGGCAAGTTGCCAAAGATGCGATATTGTGCCAGGCATTTTTTCCACGTCAGTAGCAGAATGTAAACAACTTATGCAACAAGGTTTTCGGTTTATAACGCTTAAATCTGACAGCATGATTTTGAGTGAATACGCTGCGAAATTAGTCAAAGAATTGCGAAATTAACAACGGAAATATAATCCTTCTTCCACATAATACTGAAATGAATTCAATTTTTTATACAACCAAACAACTCGACGGTAGCAAGCAAGAACTCATTGGTTTTGACCCAAAATACCACGATATTGTTGATTATATCCTTAAAATTACCCATGAAATTTGGGAAGAAAAAGGTATTGGTGTTATCTATGACACTTATACTGAGGGCATTACACTTTTTACGGGAGCTACAACAATTCACGGAATAAATTCGGTAGTGGCGGGAACAATGGAGACATTACACGGTTTCCCTGACCGTAGATTAGTGGGTGAAACCGTAATTTGGTCTTCTGAACAAGGTGATAAATTCTATACATCGCACCGCATAGGTTCAACGGCTACAAATTTAGGAAACTCTACTTATGGACCACCAACTGGTAAAAAAGCCTTCTTCCGAACCATCGCCGATTGTATTGTTGCTAATAATAAAATTGAAGAAGAATGGTTGGTAAGAGATAATTTACACTTCATTCAACAACTTGGTTATGATCCCGTTGCATTGGCAAAACAATCAACAAGATACAGTAATAAACCACTTCTTTCAGTCCCATTTATTGGTGAAAATAGAATAGGGCAAACGTCCCCAATTTTGAGAGAAAATGGTCAAAAAAATAGCGGTACATTTGTCTATAATTTATTTGAAAACGTTTGGAATGGACGATATTTTAATCAAATTTCTGATTATTATCATCCCATGGCAACCGTTCACGGAATTTGCGAACAAGACTATCGTGGTGTAACTCAGATTCAATCATTTTTAGTCAATTTATACGCTTCAATTCCGCAAGGAAATCTTCAAATTGAGCGAGTGATGAACAATGTTGGTGAGCAACAAGATGAGGTTGCTGTGCGTTGGCGACTCACGGGTTTGCACAGTGGCAATGGTTTTTTTGGAATACCATCTGGCAAAGCCGTTTACATATTGGGCATTAGCCATTTTATCGTAGTTGATGGTAAAATCAAAACTCAATGGGATGTTTTTGATGCCTTCGATGTATTGTGTCAAATCCATGCTACGTCAAATACCGAGAAAGAAACTGCCATTAAACCCCTTTCTATTCACGAACAAAATAAAGCTTTTGTAGCAAAATTAATTGCAGATACCAATTTGGCAATTGCTAATAAAAAAGGATTGAAAACGGTTTTGAATACCTATTTTTCACCCGAAATTTCTTGGAATGGCTCAAAACCCTTTGATGAATTGCAAGGAGTTGATGCAATTTATACCCAGTTTTGGAAGCCATTATTGAAGGCTTTTTCTGATGTTTCAGACGAGCCATATATTTTGATGGCTGGTAGTTATCAAGATAAAGATTGGGTAAGTATTACGGGAAACTTGACGGGAACTTTTGAAAATGAATGGCTTGATATTCAACCCACTAATCAAGTTACGTTTATCAGGTACGGGCTTTTTTACGAAATAAAAGACGGGAAAATTCAAACTGCTTATTGTATCTTGGATATGCTCGACGTGATGAAACAGGCTGGAATCAACCTATTTCCCAACCGTGCGGTTGAAATTATGATTCCTGGTCCTGCCACTGGTGATGGTGTTTTGACCTATCCAACCGACCCCGAAGAAGGGCGAAAATCGTTGCAACTGACCGAGGATATGATAAAAGCCTTAGGAAAGTTCAACGGAAAAGACCTCGAAACGATGGGAATGCACCTGTTTTGGCATCCTAATATGATGTGGTATGGTCCTGCTGGAACAGGTTCAACCCGTGGACTAAAAGGTTTTCAAGAATATCACCAAAAACCATTTCTCAAAGGATTTCCAGATCGGAAAGGCGGACATCACAAAGCTCGTTTTGGAGATGGATTCTATTCGTGTTCAACGGGTTGGCCCAGTATTTATGCTACCCACGGCGGTGATGATTGGATGGGAATCCCAGCGACTAACCGAAAAATTACCATGCGAGTAATGGATTGGTGGCACCGAGAAGGCGACATGCTCAAAGAAAACTGGGTATTTATTGATAAAATTGACTTGCTATTGCAGCTCGATATTGACGTTTTTGAACTACTTAAACAAAAAAACCACGCATGGCGGCATTAGATTGGATTATTGCGGGAATTTATTTCGTAGGAACGCTTGCATTTGGGATTTCTCTGAATAAAAAAACCAGCACGTCCGATGAATACTTCTCGGGTGGGAAAGAGTTTGCTTGGTGGGCAATTGCAGGATCCGTTATCGCAACGCAGGTGAGTGCGGTTACATTTATTGGAGCCCCAGGCTGGGCTTACACCGCTGGTTTAACCCCGATTGTACTGACGCTCAACATTCCAATTGTGATGTGGTTTATTGGTGGAACGCTCGTGCCTTTTTTTTATAATAGTGGTGTCGTATCCATCTATGAATACGTTGAAGGACGTTTTGGTACATTGTCTCGAACGCTTTTAGCGGCTACTTTCTTGTTCAAACTTCTGACAATCATGGGAGTTGTGATTCTTGCTCCGTCTATTGTATTGTCGCACATAACGGGTCTGGATATTACGATTACTATTTTGATAATGACTTTTGCTATTTTTGTAACCACTTTGGGCGGACTCACAGCGGTGATTTGGATTGATGTTTTACAAATTGTCATTTTATGGGTTGGTATTATTACGTCATTCTTTATTGCTATTACCAAGCTACCCGTTTCGCTTCCAGTTGCTTACGATATTGTACACAAGGCGGGTAAATTAAAAGCCATTGATTTCACGATGGATTTTACCACGCCCAATACGCTTTGGGCGGGGATTATTGGCGGACTGATTCTGCACATTTCTTACTTTGGGGGAAATCAAGCCCAAGTACAGCGTATGTTAGCTGCCAAGAGTATGCGAAATCTTAAATTGTCGCTCTTCTCAACGGGTTTTATAATTGTGGTTCAAATGCTCTTATTTTTGGCGTTGGGATTGTTGCTTTTTGTGTTTTATAACGGCAAAATATTCGATAAACCAAACGACGTTTATGTGACCTTTTTGGATAATGTGCCAAGTGGATTTTTAGGATTAATCGTTGCCGCTATTTTTGCAGCGGGCATCGGGAGCATGGTGGCTTCGCTTAATTCAATGGCAACGGTTTATGTAAAAGATATTTACGAAAAAGCCATTAACAAGTCGGCATCGGAGGAAACCAAAATGCGAGTTGCTAAAATTTCGACCTTTGTCTTTGGAGGAATTTTAGCATTAGTGGCAATTTTAATGTCCCAAAACAATAATCTGAGCCTTTTGGAAGCTATTAGCAAATACGGTTCATACACGGTTGGCTCAACAATAAGCGTTTTTATTTTGGGTATTTTTACACAACGTACCAACGAAATGGGGGTAAATGTCGGTCTAATTTTAGGTATTGTGGTAGTCCTTTTAGTTGCTTCTTTCACTAATATTTTTTGGATGTGGTACAGTCTAATTGGTTTTGTGGTAACGACATCAGTAGGCTATGTTGTCAGCTTTTTGTTTGGGAAAAAACCTGTTGGTATCGAAAAATTTACGGTGAAAGGTCAAAAGCAATATTTTATTGATAACAAACTATCAGAAATTCAAGAAGGCTATTACGTTATTCCTGGCAAATTTGAGAACAAATCTTACCTGTTAATTGCCTATTTTTTGGTGGTTGTCGGGTTTTTATATTACATCGGAAAATAGAAACATAACAATGATACAATACCTCAAAAAGGGCAAACCTGCCCAAGAACGCAAAGAAATTAATCAGCAAGTGATTGAAACGGTAGAAACTATTTTGGCAGATATTGAAACCCGTGGTTGGGAAGCCATTCGGGATTACAGTACTAAGTTCGACAAGTGGAATCCGACAACTTTTAAACTCACTGCCGATGAAATTCAGGCGTGCATTGATAGCCTTACCGCACAAGATATTACCGACATTAAATTTGCTCAAACACAAATAAAGCGTTTTGCCCAAATTCAAATGTTGGGTTTGCGAGATGTGGAAGTTGAAACGTTGCCAGGGGTGATTTTGGGACATAAAAATATTCCCATGAATCGGGTTGGGGCGTATGTGCCAGGGGGTAAATATCCATTGTTGGCTTCGGCACACATGGGAATTTTGACGGCAAAAGTAGCGGGCGTGAAACACGTAATTGCTTGTGCTCCACCCTATGAGGGCAAACCAGCCGCTGCTATTGTTGCCGCACAACATTTGGCAGGTGCTAACGAAATTTATGTTTTGGGTGGTATTCAGGCAGTAGCATTGATGGCTTTGGGGGCAGAAGCGGACGAAAATAATGATGCCGTGATTGCGGTAGATATGCTCGTTGGTCCTGGAAATGCCTACGTTGCCGAAGCTAAGAGACAGTTATTTGGACGAGTTGGTATTGATTTATTGGCAGGTCCAACCGAAACGATGGTGATTTGTGATGATACCGTTGATAGTGAATTAGTTGCGGTTGACTTGTTGGGACAAGCCGAACACGGTCCAAACTCGCCCGTAGTGTGTATTACGAACAGTAAAAAAATTGCTAAAGAACTACCCGCTCAAATTGAAAATGTGCTGAAACGTCTCAATACCAGAGATATAGCCAGTGTAGCGTGGCAAGATTACGGTGAAATTATTTTGTGCGATACCAAAGAAGAAATGTTGGCGGAATCAGAACGAATTTGCAGCGAACACGTGCAGGTAATGACTGATGACGATGATTATTTCTTCAAGAACATGACTAACTACGGAGCATTATTTTTGGGTGCGAGAACCAATGTCAGTTATGGTGACAAAGTAATTGGTACAAATCATACGTTACCAACCAAACGGGCGGGTCGTTACACGGGAGGTTTATGGGTAGGAAAATTTATCAAAACGCATTCGTACCAACGCATTTTAACGGATGAGGCAAGTGTAATGATTGGTGAATATTGTTCAAGACTTTGCAACTTAGAACATTTTGCGGGTCATCAAGAACAGGCGGATATTCGGGTTAGGAGATTGAAGAAATAATTACCAAAATGGTAAACTTAAGAGTATGTTTAAATTTTTCTAAAATTAGGATTTAAGGAAGAATCGGTCGTAATCTTGTAGTCTACTAAAACACATGATTATGAGAGCAAAATTTGAACCCATGACCGATTTTCAATGGCAATTTACAAAGGAATTCTTAAATATAGACCGTAAACGTAAGCATGATTTACGACTTATTTTTGATGCTATTCGCTGGTTAAATAAGACTGGTCTTCAATGGCGAGAACTGGAACAAACTATTTTCCCTAAATGGCAAATTACCTAATATTATTTTCGTCAATGGAAGAAACAAGGAGTCATTTTTTCCATTCTCAGAGCTATTGTAAAACTTGAAAGAACAAGGCAAAATACAGAAGAAGAGCCTTCTATGGGTGCAATTGACAGTCAAAGTGTAAAAAATGGGATGTTTGTTAGTGATTATACAGGAATAGATGGGAATAAAAATGTTAATGGACGGAAAAGACATATTTTGATCGATTCGTTAGGTTTACCAATCGCAATTTCGGTCACTTCCGCCAATATTAATGATGGTAATGAAAGTAAAAATCTAATTCAAAAGATTAAAAATGTTACATCTCGTCTAACTTTAATTAGAGCTGATGATACATATAAAGGTTCTTTTGTAGATGAAGCAAAAGTTTTGGGGTACGATGTTGAATTTAGACAAAAACCATAAAGTGCCAAAGGTTTTGTACCTCAAAAAGGTCGTTGGCAAGTCGAAAGATCCTTTGCTTGGCTCAACCCATTCCGAAGATTGTCCAAAGATTATAAAAAAACCAAAGAATCTTCGGTGGCGTTCATAGAATTAGCTTTTTTGGACATACTTTTAGGAAGAATACCATAGAAAGTTTTTAAACATACTCTTAGGGTTTTCCGAACAAATCGCCTAAAGCTCTAAAATGAATAGATGTTACAGGACCTTTGGATAGCGAAGAGCATCAATTCAATGTGAAACCTATCTATAGTAATGATAACCAATTCAATATCAATGCCCTACAAGCTGATTATAAAGGTCAAATAGGCAAACATAGTAGAGATGAAACAGAGGTGATGTGCGTAATACATCGTGGGAAGTTTTAAGTGATGTGCGAACACAATGAAAAAAATAATAGCTACTTTGAATACGGACGATATTTTTTCTTTTCTAAAAGGTTCAATCCGAAGCACTACAGCAAAAACATGGGGGTTTGACTTTTTTGTAGTGAGTGGTAATTATGTTGCTGTGCCAAAATTGGGTTAATAATTAACAAATACCGAGTGGGTATGAGCAAGCTAAAAATATTTAAAATATGCTTATTTTTTTCGATGCTGTCTTCTTGCCAAAATAGGATAAATAGGGTTGAAAAACAAGCAGTAGGTAAAAAAATAATCGCACCCATTTCTATCGAAGGCTTGCGACAAAGAACCTACGAAGCGACTTTGCAATTTGAGCATCAAATGCGGGGTAATGACAAGTATGCTGCCGATGTGTGGTCATATTGTTCCGATAATTTGAAAGTATATACTTTGGTCAATACGCCTTCAACGCCCAAGCCTGAAAAGGGTTTCCCTGTTTTGATATTCGGGCATGGTTTTCATCCCAATCCACCTAAATATGGTTTTAGCATGAAAACGGGTGAAAATTGGAGACCAGGTGATTATTATCGGGGTATACCCGAAGCCTACGCTGAAAAAGGTTTTTTGGTAATAACACCCGATTATCGTGGGCATAATACCTCGGAAGGGTTAGCCTTTACCAAAACAAGTTATTTGGTAAGTACTTACTATGCAATTGATGTTTTGCACTTGATTTCTGCTTTGTCCTCGCTGAAAAATGCGGATTTAACCCAGATTTTTTATGTGGGTCATAGTATGGGTGGCGATATCGGATTAAAAACCATTTTGGCTACAAAAAAAATTAAAGCAGCAAGCCTTTGGTCAGCAGTGTGTGCAAGTACGTGGGAGCAAGCCTTGTATTATGGAAAATATTATGATAAAAATGGAGAAAAAACTAATCCTCAAACCATGAAACAATACACCGCAAAATTAGATTCGGTCGTGCAAAATTTAGGTTTTAAATACAATATAGATTTGAGCAACCCTGTAAATTATGTTTCAGACATTTCAACCCCCATAATCTTACATCACGGTAGACGAGAAACATCAGTGCCTTACAGCTGGTCAGAAAGTTTTGTAGCCATGTTGTTTAAGCATCAAAAAGCATTTGAATTTTATACCTATGATACCGAAGACCACCTTTTTCAAAATGCGATGAGGATGCAAGCTGTAGAACGAGATATTACTTTTTTTGAAAAATATAAAAAATAGGATAATGAGTAAATCTGCCAATGAAAAACGGGACATAGTTAACCAAATTGCTCTCATCACAGGCGGTGGCGGTGGCATTGGTTCAGAAATTTGTCGGGCTTTAGCAAGTGCTGGTTATCAGGTAGTTGTCAATTTTCAGAGTAACTTACAGAAAGCTCAAGCCACACTTGATAGCCTCAAAGGTGAAGGTCATTCGTTGTTCAAAGCCAGCGTTACCAACAGTGAATCTTTACGAGAAATGGCTGAATTTGTCAAAGAAAAGTACGGATGTTTAGATATTTTAATTAACAATGCGGGCATCACCAAATCCGTTCCCCACGCAGATTTGGACGGTCTGGAAGATGATTGGTTTGATAAAATTATGCAAACTAATGTGAGAGGTTCTTTTGCAACGATTCGGGCATTGAGGTCGTTGTTGTTGCTTGGTAATCAGCCCGTTGTGATTAACATTTCATCCATTGCTGGACGAACTGGGGTGGGTAGTAATATAGCATATTGTGCTTCAAAAGCGGCAATGGATTCTATGACTCGCTCGTTGGGTCGGGCATTAGCTCCGCAAATTCGAGTGGTTTCATTGTCTCCAGGTTGGGTTATGGGCGAGTATGCTGCCCGTTCTCCTGAAAGTTATTTACAAGAACAAATCAGTAAAACACCGCTCAATCGTTTGGCAGAAGCCCAAGATGTTGCAAGTGCCGTTATTGCCATTGCCCAAAATTTCACGTTTTCAACGGGTTGTATTTTTCCTGTTGATGGTGGAAGGGAATTGTTATAAAAAGGAACGTCGGGGAGCAGCTTTACTCTGGGCTTTAAGCCTCCCCGACGTTAATAATCAAATATCATAATGAAAATCAGTACCGAAAGAATCCTAACCACCCACGTAGGCAGTTTGCCCCGTTCAAAAGCCGTTACTGACTTGGTTTTTGCCAAAGAACGTAATGAAGATGTTGATAATCAACTCTTTAACGCTATCATTAAAGCGGCAGTTGATAACGTAGTTGCCCGTCAAGTGCTGGCTGGTGTGGATATTGTGAGCGATGGCGAAATGAGTAAAATTAGTTATTCGACTTACATTAAAGATCGTATAACTGGTTTTGAAGGCGACAGTCCCCGTAATCCACCGAGTGATTTGGAGGATTATCCTGAATTTATGCAAAGAGCTGCTAAGGGAGGTGGCACACCAAGTTACTCTCGACCTTGTTGTGTAGGTAAAATTGAGGTAAAAAGTACAATTCCGCTTGAAGACGATGTGGCAAATTTCAATGCCGCCATTAATGCCCACAAACCTTATGATACGTTTATGAATGCGGCTTCGCCTGGGGTTATTTCTTTATTCTTACCCAATAATCACTATAAAACAAAAGACGAATATTTAGAAGCCCTCGCTGAAGCGATGCGTCCTGAATATGAGGCAATTGTGGCTGCTGGGTATGTTTTGCAGTTAGATTCACCCGATATTGGCTTAGGAAAACACATGATGTTTAAGCATGAAACTGACGAAGATTATATCCGTTTAGCTAATCAACACATTGAAGTTTTGAATTATGCTTTAAGAAATATTCCCGCCGATAGAGTAAGAATGCACGTATGTTTTGGCAATTATGAAGGTCCACATCATCATGATGCTCCGATGAGCATGGTATTGCCGATTGCCCTCAAAGCCAAACCCCAAGGATTGCTTTTTGAAACGGCTAATCCTCGTCATGCCCACGAGTGGACGGTTTTCAGAGATGCCAAAATCCCTGATGATAAAATATTGATTCCAGGCGTTTTAGATTCAACCACCAATTTTATTGAACACCCAGAACTCGTAGTATAATGTACCCCAAATTTAGGACAACCTTTCAATAAGACGGAAGTATTGCTAAA